>VMGY01000008.1 GCA_007378955.1 Parcubacteria group bacterium Athens0714_12
TGCATAGATTGTATAGAGTTAATTTTAGCTCTATACCTTAATTCATCCAGCCGCATAGTCAATCCTTTCTAGTGTCAAGTGTATCATGAACGAGTGCAAAAGGTTGACATTTATTAAGAAAAAACTATAATATGATAATCTCTTTTTTTGTTAATTTTTTTTATGAATTCGCCAATTTTTCAAGAAATCCATAAATTACTTAATCAAGCTAATAAAATTTTAATCATTTTTAAAAAAGATTATTCTTTGGATATAATTTCCGCCGCCTTGGCTTTGTTTTTATTTTTAAAAAAATTAGACAAGGAGGTGGCAATCATTTGCGAAAAAACAGATTTTCCTCCCGAATATTTTTCTTTGCCGCGAATAGAGGAAATAAAAAACAAATTTAATTTTTTGTTAAAATCCTTACTTGCCATTAATACGGCAAAAGCTGAAATAAAAGAGATTAGCTATGCCATGGAAAAAGATAAGCTGGATATTTTTATTGCCCATGAAAAAGGCTGTTTAAGCCCCAAAGAAGTTTCCATTTTTTTTATTTATCCCTTTGACTTGATTTTTGTTCTCGGCACCCAAAATTTGAATTTATTAGGCGAGAATTTTGAAAGTTATAGAAAAATTTTTGAAAAACCGATTATTAATTTTGATTATAAAAAAGAGAATGAAAACTTTGGCCAAATAAATTTTATAGATTCGCAAAGCGCTTCTTGTTCCGAAATGATTTTAGAATTGATCGGTTATTTTAATAAAGATTATTTTTTTGACGAAAAAATAAAAACTTGTTTGTTGAATGGAATGGTCGGCGATGATAAAAACTATTTTGTGCCGATAAAAAGCGGCCTTAATTTAAAACTTTTAGGCAATGCTTTGAGCAATCTTAAATTTAATTCAGAAAAAAATGTTTTTTGGACTCTTTTAAGCCGCGATGATTTCAACGGGGCGGAAGCGCGGGAGAATGATTTGATTTTACTGTCCAAGGGGCTATTAAATTATCTTCGCCAAGGCAAACTTTTGATTTTATTTTATGAAGATGAATTTAATAAAATAAAAGTTCAGTTTTTCTCGCTGAATAGGGAAATAAATATTTTAGAAAAATTTAAAATTTTTAACCCGAGAGGAACTTTTAATTTCGCTGAATTTTCAATAGAAGAAAAAAATTTAATTGAAGCGGAAAATTCAGTGATTGAAAAAATTTTTGAAATTTTTTAAATTCATATTTAATTGCTATAATAAAGAGTAAGTTATAAGTTATCTGGGGCATGTAGCTCAGCGGTCAGAGCACTTGACTTATAATCAAGTGGTCCTGGGTTCAAATCCCAGCATGCCCACCAATCACAACTGCATTTGCATGTTTTATGACAATTTATTTATAAGGTAATAAACTATATAAAGCCGGGGTCGATGGTTTGAATCCATCTACGGTCAAATCCATCACACATTGACTTTTATATAATTTCGTGGTATCATATTTTTAAATGAGATATAAAAATTTATTAGTATAAAAAATAAAAAAAGGAGGGGGAAGATGGGGAAAATAATTTTATCGTTGAAAATTCAAGAGGATGTTTTCATTATTAAAGCAGACTCCATCGCCTCCATGTTGCCGGCGATGAAGAATCTTGCCGAAACATTGAGGAAAAAAAAATTTACAGAAATTTTGGAAAAAGAATTGGATAAAATGGAGCTTTGTTTTGCAAGGGATCGCACGGGGCTCCAAAGTTGGTAAAATTTTAGATTAGGGGGTCTATTGATAAAATGGGCCCTTTTAATTTAAAAATATAATGGCCGCTTGCCAAGAAATAAAAGAATTGTTATACTAATTTAAGTTATTAGTTATAAGTTAATTATTATGCCCGATAGTACAACTTCAATAGTTCAGGCTATCGGGGCAATGATATTTTAATATTTAATAATAACTTATGAGATTAAAATGATCTCATAAGTTATACTACCGGGTATGCCGATTAAAAAAGCCGCTTATAAAGCTTTAAGACAAAATAAAAAAAGAGCTTTAAAAAATAAAGCCGTAAAAAATAAAATTAAATCTTTGGAAAAAAAGTTCGCCAAAGAAATCAAAAATAAAGATAAGGCCAAACTTCAGGCTGTCTTTTTGCAAATTCAAAAAGCTTTAGATAAAGCGGTTAAAAACGAGATAATCAAAAAGAATAAGGCGAGCAGGAAAAAATCTAGGCTAAGTAAATTTTTGCGACAAATAGATTCAGTAAAATCTTAGGATTTATTTGAGTAGTTTTAGATTTAAAATCTATATCCAAAAGCTGGGCATAGATTTTTTTTAATTCTTCCAAAGAATATTTTTGGCTTTGCTGAACCGCTTTTTTTAAAACAAAAGGATGGAGCTTAAAATGCGAATTTATTTCAAACGATTTAATTTTTTTTTCCAGCAGATCTTTTACTTGAAGCAAAATTTTAAACTGTCTGATTAGCATGGTTAGTAAATATATTGGGCTGATGCCGCTTTCTATTTGTTCGTTAATTAATTTCAAGGAAACTTTTATATTTTTATTTCCGACCGCGTCGACTAAATTAAAAATATTTTCATCTAATTTCGCTTTAGTCAGCAACTCCACGTCATTCTTATTTATCATTTCTTTGCCTTTATAGGCGGATAATTTATTTATTTCCTGGCTCATTTGCCATAAATTATCGCCCACAAAGGCGATGAGCAGATTTAGGGCCTGAAAATCAATTTCGCTGTTTTGATTTTTTACTTCATTGACAACCCATTGTTTTAATTTTTCTTCCGAAAGCATGGGAAATTCAAAAACATATTTAATTTTTTTTAATTGGCTGATTAAGTCCGGCGCGTTTTTTTTGGCCTTATCCTTCGGGCTTTGTTTTTTTATTTCTTTTTCCCAAAAAATTAAAATCAAATTTTTATCTTCTTCCAATTTTTTAAACCATGGCGACAATTCGTCCAAAATATTTTTTTTAAAGCTTTTCGCGTTTTCTAAAATAACCATTTTTTTCTTGGTTAAAAAACTATGGGTGAAAAGCGCGTTTTTTAATTTATCCAGGGAAACATTTTCCTCGTCAAAAATAAAAATATTCCCTCCGCTTTTATCAATTTCCCTTTTGAATTTTTCTTTTAATTGATTTAATTTGCCGCGGGAAGAATAAGTATTCTGGCCATGAAGAAAGATAATCATAATCTAAGATACTAATAAATACTTAATGATACGAATAAAATTGAAATTATATTTGTAATTTGCGCAATGCAATTTATAATTAATAGCTCGTCATTTCGCCCCAGTTATTTCCTATTTTTATTTCCACTTCAATCGGCGCTTTTATTTTGATTATATTTTCCATAATGTCTTTTATTTTTTTAATCTTTTCTTCCATCTTTTCTTTTTTTATTTCAAAAACCAATTCATCGTGCACTTGCAAAAGCATTTTTATTGAATCGTCTTTTTCTATAAGCTTGGAATGAATTTCAATCATCGCTAATTTTATCAAATCAGCCGCCAGCCCCTGAACAGGCATATTAATCGCCATTCTTTCCGCCGCTTTTCTGATTTGGTCTATATTGGAAGCGATTTCCGGCAAATAACGTTTTCTGCCGAATAAAGTTTCCGCGTAACCCAATTTTTTGGCTAAAGCAATGGTTTGCTCGATATAATCTTTAACCCCTGTGTAAATTTTAAAATATTCGTTAATGAAATTTTCCGCTTCCGCCAAAGAAAAATCAGCCGCTTCCGCCAATCCCTTGCTGCCAATGCCATACTGAATGCCAAAATTTACCGTCTTAGCCACCCGCCTCATGCTTGGTGTAACTTCTTCAAGCAGGCGATTGTAAATTTCCGCCGCTGTCCGAGCATGGATATCTTCGCCTTTTCGGAAAGATTCAAGCATTCTCTGGTCATTAGCCAATGAAGCGATAATTCTTAATTCAATTTGCGAATAATCAATTGAAACCAATTCATAGCCCTTTTCCACGATAAAAGCTTTTCTTATCTGATTTCCCAATTCAGTTTTAATGGGAATGTTTTGTAAATTCGGCTTGGAAGAAGATAGCCGGCCGGTAGCAGTGATTGTTTGGTTAAAGCTGGTGTGGACCCTTTTTGTTTTTTGATTGATTAATTTAGGCAAGGCATCTATATAAGTTGATTTTAATTTAGACAATTCCCTGTAATGGGAAATTAAATTTATAATCGGATGCCTTTTTTTTAATTTTTCCAGCTCGCTGGCCGCGGTTGACAGGCCGGTTTTTCCTTTTCTGATTTCATAAGAAGAGATTTTTAATTTTTCAAACAATATTTCTTTTAATTGCCCGGGGGAATTGATATTAAACGGACAACCGGCCAATTGATGAATTTCATCTTGTATTTTTTTAATTTTTTCTTCCGCTTTATTTGATAAATTTTTTAATAAATCAATATCAATCTTGATGCCGTTTTTTTCCATTTCAGCCAAAATAGGAATGAGTGGAATTTCTATTTTTTCAAAAACGCTTTTAACTTTTTCTTCTTCTAATTTTTTTTCTAAATTTTTCATTAAACGAAAAGTATAATCCGCGTCTTCGCAAGAATAATAAGACAAATTTTCCAAAGGAACCGATTCCATGGTCATTTGATTTTTGCCCTTTTTGCCGATTAAACTTTCAATGCTGATTTTTTGGTGGCCGAATTCATTAAAAGTCAGAGAGTCTAAATCATGCGCTCTTGAACCCGGATTTAAAAGATAGGAGGCGATCATCGTGTCGAAATTTATTCCTTTCAAATCAATGCCGCTTTCTCTCAAAATTTCCAAATCATATTTGATATTGTGCCCGCATTTTTTAATTTCCGGATTTTCCAAAATCGGTTTTAAATCATTTTTGATTTCAAGAAGCAAATCTTTAACGCTGACAAAATAAGCCATCCCGGCTTGCCAGCAAAAACTGATACCCAGCAATTTAACTTTAAAAGGGTCCAAACCGGTTGTTTCGGTGTCTATGACAAACAATTTTTCCTTTCGTATTTTTTCCATAAAATCTTTAAAATCCGTTTTGTTATTTATCAAATAATAATTTTCTTTTTTCGCCGCGGATTTTTTTTCTTTCTCGTCTTCCAAAAGGGAACTCTGGTGGAAGATATGGACTTCTTTGGAAAAAGGAATTTTAGACAGTAAGCTTCTAAATTCCAATTCTTGAAACAATTTGATTATTTTTTCTTTATTAAATTCTTTCATTTCGCAATCTTTTAAATTAATATCTATGGGAACGTCTTTAATAATTGTCACTAATTTTTTACTCAAGAAGGCGTCCTTTTTGCGTTCTAAAAGCAGTTTTTTTATTCTTTCGGTTATTTCATATTTTTTAATTATTTTTCCTTCTAAAAATTTATAAAGATTTTCCAAGGAACCGAAAGTTTTAATCAGCTCTATGGCGGTTTTTTCTCCAATTCCCTTGACGCCGGCGATATTATCCGAAGGGTCGCCTTTTAAAGCCTTGAAATCAATTAATTGTTCCGGCTTTAATCCGCCATAACGTTCTTGCACGGCTTTTTGGTTGTAAATCACCGTATCAACAATTCCTTTTTTTAAGGTAAAAACTCTGGTTTTTTCATTGACTAACTGCAAAGCGTCCAAATCCCCGGTGACGATAATATTTTCAAATCCTTCAATTTCGCCTTTTTTACTTAAAGCGCCAATGAGGTCATCAGCTTCATAACCGGCCTTTTCAAAAATAGAAACATTAAAAGCGTTTAAAAGCTTTTTGACGATAGGTATTTGGTCATAAAATTCCTGCGCTTGCTTGACGCGCGTTGCTTTATATTCTTTGCATTCCTGATGTCTGAAAGTCGGCTCTTTCCGGTCAAAAGCCACCGCCAAATAATCTGGTTTTAAATCCCTTAAAGCTTTCAGGAAAATTAAAGTAAAGCCATAAACAGCATTAAGCAATTCACCCTTTTTATTGCTTAAAGGCGGTATGGCGTGCCAAGCCCGATGAAGCAGGGCGTGGCCGTCAACAATAACAAATTTTTTAGCCATATTCCCATTTTACCCTTTTTTCTCAAATAAAAAAAGCCCCTCGGGCTTAATATAAAAAATGATTAAATTATTGATTTTGATTGTTTGCTGCCAGTCCAAGGCTGGCGAACCATGAGCTGGCAAGTTGTTTGTTATTGGTTGTAAGTTATTAGTTATAAGTTACCCTGGAGGTGCCGGTGGGATTTGAACCCACGAATAACAGTTTTGCAGACTGTTGCCTTACCACTTGGCTACGGCACCTTAATTAATTAAATATTAACAAAAGATTTTTTTTAAGGCAAACTCGGCAGTACCGGATTGTCCTATCGGGCAAACAAAAAAAGGTCCGAAGACCTTTTATAAAGAATCAAAATCAAATTACATTTCGCTTTCTGAATTTTCCGAAATTCCCAAATCGTCTAAATTTTCTTCCCCTTTTGATTCTTCCAATCCTTTTTCTTCCTGTTCAATGACATCGTCCCATTCTTCCGTATCTTTGCCGACCAAAGCTTTTAATTTGCTTTTGAAATTTTGGTTGAATTCTTTAATAAGCTCGGAGTCTTTTTGGAAAACTTTGATTAATTTTTCCAAGGAATCTTTCGGCAGAATAGGCAAAAATATCAAAAGATCGTTCTGATCTTCCAATGAAATTTCAGACTGGTTTAAAATTTGTCGCAATTCTTCAAGAAGTCTAGACATTTTTTTCTTTTTTATCGTCTATCGGCGTATATCTCTGCCCTCCTTTTCATTTCAGTGTCTTGGTTGATTTCTTTCAATAGTTCAAGAGTCGCTTCTTTGATAACCAAATTATTTTCTTGGTTTTCTTTTTCCACATTTTCCATTCCTCCAAATAATTCCGGGTTAGGCATAAAATTTATTTAATTAATTTTTTACTCCGTGAAATCACGCCTGTCCCGCACTGAACTTGTTATGGTGCGGGGCTTCGCGGGAATCCGCCTCAATAGTGGATTATTTCACTGAATTAATAATTCCATCATAAGCCATTTTTTTTCTTTTGTCAATGTTTTGCGCGAGATGAGCGCATTCTTTGGTTTTTCAGCCCATTGCCAAAATAAATTTGGCAATGGGTTTTTTTGGATTTTGTAAAATTTACAGATAAAGAAAATTGTTGTAGAATATAATAATATCCTTTAAATTTGCCAGATTATTATGAATCAAGAAAAATGGCTGGATTTAAAATTAAAAACTAAAGAAAAATTCGGCATTGCCAAGGAAAGCTCGGAAGAGTTGGAATTGGCGGAAAAAGAAGACGGGACGAAAATTATGGAAAAGAAAGAAATTATTGAATTTGAATCGCCGATGGGAAGGATAAAATTGGAAAAAATTTCCAAGCCGAAAGTGATAGGCAAAAAGACCTTGTATTCAAGGCGGATTGGCAGTAATATTGAAGTGAAATATGATTATTCGCCGGACGAAATAATCCATCAATTAAAAGCCTACAAACAGGATAATGGCCAATGGCAGGAAATAACATATAATTTTTAATAATTTAAGAATTATGCCAGAAGAAAAATTAATCGGCAAAATTACCCATTACTTTGACAAAATCGGCGTCGCGGTTTTGGAATTAACCAAGGCCGGCCTGAAAGTCGGCGAGACGATTCATGTTACGGGCCACGGGGCTGATTTTACGCAAGCAGTTGGTTCAATGCAAGTAGAGCATGAGAATGTAGAAAAAGCGAAAAAAGGCGACGCGGTCGGAATGAAAATTGACGAGCCGGTAAAAGAAGGCGCCGAAGTTTACAAAGTTTAAAAAATCTTTAAAACCAGAATAAATTTTTTTAGGGAGTTAGTTTTTTATTTTTCAAATTCATTCACCCGCGTTTTTAGCGCGGGTTTTATTTTAGAGCAAGGTGTTGATACGTGATATTGCTTTATTTTCTTTTTTCTTTTATAATTGATAAGAATAAATTTTGAGCTTTACTCTCTTTAAGTTTTATGAGTTTAAATTTAAATAAAATTGTTATCAAAGGCGCTCGCGTCCACAATCTCAAGAATATAAGCTTATCTATTCCCAAAAATAAATTCGTTATTATCACCGGCATTTCTGGTTCCGGCAAATCTTCATTGGCATTTGACACTATTTACGCCGAGGGCCAAAGAAGATACAGCGAAAGTCTGTCAAATTACGCCCGCCAATTTTTAAATTTATTAGACAAGCCAGATGTTGACCAAATTGAAGGGCTTTTGCCGACGATTGCCATTAGTCCCAGGGCAGTTTCGCATAATCCTCGCTCCACCGTGGGCACGGTCACGGAGATTTATGATTATTTGCGTTTGTTTTTTAGTTCCATCGGAAAAATGCATTGCCCTGATTGCGGACAAGAGCTTTTTTGGAAAAGTTTGGAACAAGTCCAGGAAAAAATTTTTAAAGATTTTTTAAACAAAGAAATTTTTCTTTTGGCGCCCGTCGTCCAAAATAAGAAAGAAGATATTAAAAATATTCTCGGCGAATTGAAAAAAGCCGATTATTTTAAAGTAAGGTTTGATAGCGTTATTTATTTGATTGAAGAATTGGAGGCGCGATACATAGATAGTAATAAAAAGCATAATTTAGAAGCCGTCATAGACAAAATAGTTGTTAATAAAAAGAATTATCAGGAGCTGAAAATAGCGATTAAAAAAACTTTGGAATTATCTAATGGCTTGGCAATAATTCAGCAAAATAATTCAAACCAAGTAGGCGAAAAAAAAGATTTTTTTTTCAACCAGCATTATTTTTGTCCCAAATGCAATTTCCAATTTTATAAATTAGAACCGAGAAGTTTTTCTTTTAATAATCCGCAAGGGGCTTGCCCTCATTGCTCCGGTTTGGGCGAGGTGGCAAAGATAGACCCGTCTTTGCTGGTCGCCAATCCTGATTTGAGCATCGCGCAGGGAGCGGTCAAGCCGTGGTTTAAAATTTATATTCAGCAAAATAAATTCCTCAAAGCTTTGGAAGATTTGTCCAAGGCGTATAATTTTTCTTTAAACATCGCCGTAAAGAAATTAAAAAAAGAGCATTTAGATGTTATTTTATACGGCTGCCGAGAGAAAGGTTTGAAATTTGAAGGGATAATAAATGATTTGGAAAAAAAATATAAAGAAACTCCTTCGGAATATCTGCGAAAAGAAATTGAAAAATATTTAAGGATTTATCCTTGCCCTCTTTGCCAAGGCAAGCGCTTGAGAAGAGAAATTTTAGCCGTGACGATAGAAGAAAAAAATATTGCCGATTTGACAAACTTGAGCTTGGAAGAACTTTACAAATTCATAAGCTGGCTGGAAAAAAGATTAAAGGAAAAGGAATTAAAATTTTTTTACCAATGCCTAAAAGAGATAAAAAACAGGTTAAGCGTTTTAATCCAAATCGGCTTAGATTATTTGACTTTGAATAGAAGCGTTAACACTTTGGCCGGCGGCGAGGCGCAAAGAATAAAATTGGCCTCTCAAATCAGTTCTCCTTTGAGCGGCTTGATTTATATTTTAGACGAGCCGACAATCGGCCTCCACCAAAAAAATGTCGCTAAGTTAGTCAGTGTCTTGGAAAAATTAAAAAATTTAGGTAATACGATTATTGCCACTGAGCATGATTCCCAAGTTATTTTGCAAGCTGACCACATTATTGATTTAGGGCCGGGCGCCGGCGAGCAAGGAGGAGAAATAATCGCGCAAGGCGCGCCTCAAGAAATCAAAAGGAATAAAAAATCTTTAACCGGCGCTTATCTTTCCGGCCGTTTAAAAATTTTACCCTTAAAAAAAATTCGTTCGGGCAACGGCCAAAAAATTATCATCAAAGGGGCGAGCCAATTTAATTTAAAAAATATTGATGTGGAAATACCTTTGGGCAGATTAATTTGCTTAACAGGAGTGAGCGGCTCGGGCAAAAGCACATTAATGACGGAAATTTTAGCCAAGGCCTTGGCCCGGAAGTTTTACAATAATAAGGAAACGCCGGGCAAGCACAAAGAAATTTCAGGCATAAACAATATAGATAAAATGATTAATGTCGACCAGTCGCCGATTGGTCGGACGCCGCGTTCCAATCCCGCCACTTATACCGGCGTTTTCAGTTTAATCAGGGATTTTTTCTCCCAATTGCCGGAAGCGAAAATAAAAGGATTTAAGCCCGGCAATTTCAGTTTTAACGCCGAAGGCAAATGTTTAACCTGCGGCGGCGAAGGTTTTATTAAAATAGGAATGCAGTTTATGCCCAGTGTTTTTATAGAATGCGATGACTGTCGCGGAAAAAGATATAACAAAGAAACCTTGGAAATTCATCATCAGGATAAAAATATTGCCGATATTTTGGATATGAGCGTTGAGGAATCTTTAAAGTTTTTTAAGAATATTGAAAATATTTTCTGCAAATTAAAAGTTTTGAGCGAGGTGGGCTTGGATTATTTAAAGCTCGGTCAGCCAGCGCCGGGCCTTTCAGGCGGCGAAGCGCAAAGAATTAAATTAGCTTCAGAATTATCGCGAAGAAGCACGGGCAAAACTTTATATTTATTGGACGAGCCGACGACTGGCTTGCATTTTGACGACATAAAAAAACTTTTGGCGGTTTTAAACAGATTAGTGGATATAGGGAATACGGTTTTAGTTATTGAACATAATTTGGAGGTCATAAAATGTTGCGATTGGGCGATAGATTTAGGGCCGGAAGGCGGGGATAAAGGCGGTTATTTAATCGGCGCCGGCACGCCCGAAGATTTGATTAAAAATAAAAAAAGCTACACGGGAAAATACCTCAAACAACTAACAACCTACAACTAACAACCTACAACTTATATTTATGCAGGATTTAGAAAAAGCGATTTTAAAAACGATTATTTATTTTGATATTTTTAATTACCCTTTGACTTTGCCGGAAATTCATCAATGGCTCGGGATGAAAATTGATTCAGGCGATTTGAAAAATATTTTAGAGCAAAGCGAATTTTTAAGAAATAAAATAAGCCGAAAAGAAGGATTTTATTTTTTAAACGGCAGAGAAAATATTATTGAAATCAGGAAACAGCGAAATCAAATTAGCCAGAGGAAAATAAAAAAAGCCAAAAAAATTTGCCAATGGCTTTTATTTTTTAATCCTTTTATTAAAGGCATCGCCATTTGCAATGATTTAGGATATCTCAACGCGCACGGTGAAAGCGATATTGACCTTTTTATTATTACGCGAAAAAACAGAATCTGGCTGGCGCGTTTTTTTCTTACTCTGCCTTTAAAAATATTTGGCTTAAGGCCGACCAAGAAAAATAAAAAAGATAAAATTTGTTTAAGTTTTTTCATCGCCGAAGACAATCTTAATTTAGAAAAAATTAAATTAGAAGACAAGGAAGGCGCGCCGGATATTTATTTTATTTATTGGCTGGTCCAGCTTTTACCCATTTACGGCGAGGAAAATATCTGGCAAGAATTTTATCAAGCCAATGATTGGCTCAAAAATTATCTGCCTAATTTTGAATTTAAAGAGTTGAATGAAAAAATTAAATTGCCGAAAATTTCTATGATTATAAGAAATTTTTTTAGACAGCCGCGCTTGTGTTCAATCAATGGTTTTTTTGAAAAATTTTATAAATTCATCCAATTAAAGATTCTCCCCCGCGAATTAAAAGAAAAAGCGAACCAAAACACAGATATAATGATAACTGATAAAATATTGAAGCTTCATTGCCCTGATAAAAGGGAACTTTATCAGACAGCGTTTCTTGACAAAATAAAGCAAAGCTTATAAGATATTTATCATTAAATAGTTATAATTTTAACCAAAAAATCTATGAATTTAAAGCCATTAAACGACAATCTCATTATTAAGCCGATTGAAGAAGTGACCAAAGGCGGTATTGTTTTGCCGGATTCCGCCAATCGGGAAAAACCGGAAAAGGGAGAAGTTATCGCTGTCGGTTCCGGCAAACTTTTAGAAAATGGGTATAGAGCGGCGATGAGCGTTAAAATCGGCGACAAAGTTGTTTTTAAAAAATATTCGCCGGACGAGGTTAAAGTTGATGGTCAAGAATTTTTAGTCATCAGCGAGTCGGATGTGATCGCGGTCATTGAGTAAAATATTTTAGAATGTCATTGCGAGCGAGACTGCTAGCAGGCAGTCGAGCGTGGCAATCTCGATGGGAGTGCGATAGACAACGAGATTGCTTCGTCGCCTCTGCTGAGACTCCTCGCAATGACACTTCAGAGCATTTTTTTATTTAATATTTAATTTTAATAAATATGGCTAAACAAATTTTATTTGACGAAAGGGCGCGTGCCAGCTTGAAAAAAGGCGTAGATAAATTATCGGACGCGGTTAAAGTGACCTTGGGGCCAAAAGGCAGAAATGTCGCTTTGGACAAAGGGTTTGGTTCGCCGACAATTACCTGCGACGGCGTGACCGTAGCTAAAGAAATAGAATTGGAAGATAAGTTTGAAAATATGGGCGCCCAGCTTTTACAGGAAGTCGCTTCCAAAACCAATGACATTGCGGGCGACGGTACCACTACCGCCGTAGTTTTAGCGCAGGCGATGATTAAAGAAGGATTAAAAAATGTCGCCGCCGGCGCCAATCCCATTATTATCAAAAGAGGAATTGAAAAAGGAGTGGAAGCGATTGTCAAAGAATTAAAAGAAAAAATTTCCCGGCCGGTGCATGGCAAAGAAGAAAAAAAAGACGTGGCCGCTATTTCGGCCAATGATGCGGCTATCGGCGAATTGATTGCCGATGCGATGGAAAGAGTCGGCAACAATGGCGTGATTACCATTGAAGAATCAAAATCATTCAACACGGAAGTGGAAGTCGTGGAAGGAATGCAGTTTGATAAGGGTTATACTTCCTCTTATATGATTAACAATCCGGAAAAAATGACCGCCGAATACGAAGACGCGCGCATTTTAATTACTGACAGAAAAATTTCCGCGATTAGCGAAATTTTGCCTCTTTTGGAAAAAATGGCCCAGCAAGGCAAAAAAGATTTGGTGATTATCGCCGATGAAGTTGAGGGCGAGGCCTTCACGACTTTGGTTGTCAATACTTTAAGAAAAACTTTTAATACCTTGGCGGTCAAAGCGCCCGGCTTTGGCGACCGCAGAAAAGAAATGCTGAAAGATATCGCCATTTTGACCGGCGGGAAAGTTATCTCCGAAGAAATCGGCTTGAAATTAGAAAACGCGGAGATAGGCGATTTAGGACAGGCGAGAAAAGTTATTTCTACCAAAGAGAACACAACTATTATTGAAGGCAAAGGCGACCAAAAACAAGTCGCGAACAGAACCAATCAAATTAAAAAAGAAATAGAGGAATCAACCAGCGATTTTGACAAAGAAAAATTGCAGGAAAGATTGGCGAAATTAAGCGGTGGCGTGGCAGTGATTAAAGTTGGCGCAGCCACGGAAACCGAGCAGAAAGAAAGACAGCACCGCGTGGAAGACGCCTTAGAAGCGACCAAGGCCGCGGTTGAAGAAGGCGTGGTTGTCGGAGGCGGCGTGGCTTTAATTAGATGTTTGTCTGTTTTGGACAATGTTTCCGCTGAAGGCGAAGAAAAAATCGGCCTTGATATTTTAAAGAAAGCTTTAGAAGAGCCTTTAAGGCAAATATCCGCCAATGCCGGCAGAGACGGTTCGGTGATCGTTGAGGAAGTGAAGAAGAAAGACGGAAATTTTGGATATAACGCTTTAGAAAACAGATTTGAAGATTTGGTTTTGGCGGGGATTATTGACCCGACTAAAGTAACTCGTTCGGCTTTGCAAAACGCGGCTTCTATCGCGGCTCTTATTTTAACAACTGAAGCCGTGATTTCTGATTTGCCGGAAAAAGAAGGTAAAAGAGGAATGAATCCGGAAATGGGAATGCCTGGAATGGGATATTAGGGAAATTTTCAATTGCTAATTTCTAATACAAAGAGCCAGTCTTTTAAAGATTGGCTTTTTGTTATCCATGAAATATGGTATTATAAAAAATATGTTTTTATTTTGGATTATAATTTTCGCAATTAGTCTTTATATTTTAATTAAGTCAGCTGATTATTTTACTGACTTGGCGGAAAAATTGGGTTTGATGCTGGGCATGAGTTTGTTTTTAGTCGGCGCTTTGATTGTTACTTTTGGCACTACCTTGCCGGAATTCGCCACCTCATTGCTCGCGGTTTTTAAAGGCAACACGGAAGTAGTTTCCGGAAATATTTTAGGCACGGTCATTGTCAATATTTTAATCGGGTTTGGGCTGGCTCCTTTGATTTGGAAAAAAACAATCAATATAAAATTTGATTTATTACAAGGAGCATTGCCTGTTTTAGTCGTAGCCATGGTAATGGTGATTTTCACCATGGAAGACGGCATCTTGAATTTTTGGGAGGGTGTTTTATTTATTGCCGGTTTTTTAATTTACTTGATTTACAGCCATTCTATTTATAATTCCACCGCCTTTCCTAAAAAGAAAAGGCCGAAATTTTCTATAAAAATACCTCTTTTAATGATTGTTTCTTTATTGGTGATTTTCGCCTCTTCTAAATTTGTGATTGATTCTTTGGTTGAGATAGCAAAAATAATCAATATCGGAGCTGGCGTTTTGGCGGCCAGCGTTTTAGCGATAGGAACTTCTTTGCCGGAAATTATGATTGCGATTGTCTGCGTCAGAAAAGAGAAATTTGATTTGACTTTAGGAAATATTATCAGCGCGTGGATTTACGACATTTTTTTAATCATAGGCGTATGCGCTTTATTTTCCCCTTTGGTTATTTTGCCTATGATTTTAAGTTTAATTATTCCCTTTTGCGTGGTAACGGTAATTTTATATTGGATTTTTTTGGCAGACCGCAGAATTACGCCCATTGAAGGCGGTTTGATGATTCTGCTTTACATTTTATATTTGGTTAAATTATTTAATTGGTTTTAATTTGTTTTTATTATGAAGAATGAAAAATTTATTTTGTGGTTTGATGAAATCGGCATTAAGGATGTTCCTTTAGTGGGAGGCAAGAATGCTTCTTTGGGAGAAATGTACCAAAAGTTAACTAAAAAAGGAATGATAATTCCGAATGGTTTTGCGGTGACTAGTTATGCTTATTGGCATTTTTTAAATAATTCACAGTCTAAAAACAGTGTCATCCCGAGTGAAATAAAGGATCCCGTTTCATTAAAAGTAAAAAATTTAAAGCAAGCGATCAAAGAAATTTTGAAAGACTTGGACACGCAGGATATAAAAAATCTTTCTGAAAGGGGCAAGAAAATCAGAGATTTGATTTTAAAAGCGGAATTTCCCGAGGACTTAAAAAAAGAAATTATTAAAGCGTATAAAAAACTTTCCCAAGAATACGGCAAAGAAAATTTAGATGTCGCGGTGCGAAGTTCGGCCACGGCTGAAGATTTGGCGACCGCCAGTTTTGCCGGCCAACAGGAAAGTTATTTGAATATCAAAGGCGAGAAACAGATTTTAGAAGCGGTAAAAAAATGCATTGCTTCTTTGTTTACCAATCGAGCGATTTCTTATCGCCAGGAAATGGGTTTTGATAATTTAAAAGTCGCTTTATCGGTGGCAGTGCAAAAAATGGTTCGTTCGGACAAAGCATCTTCCGGCGTGATGTTTTCCTGCGACACGGAAAGCGGTTTTGCCGACGTGGTTTTAATTAATGCCGCTTATGGCTTGGGAGAAAATGTGGTTAAAGGCAGAGTCAGCCCGGACCAATATTATGTTTTTGAAACAACTTTAAAAAAAGGATTCAAACCGCTCATCGGCAAAACTTTAGGCGCTAAAGAGATGCGTTTAATTTATAGCGAAGGAAATGAGCCGACAAAAAATTTGCCCGTGCCAAAAAATGAACAGCAAGAATTCGCTTTAAAAGACGAAGAGGTTTTGACTTTAGCCAAATGGAGCTGTTTGATTGAAGACCATTATAAAAAATCAATGGATATTGAATGGGCGAAAGACGGCTTGGATGGCAAGCTTTATATTTTGCAGGCAAGGCCGGAAACTGTCCAAAGCCAAAAAGAAGCCAGTGTTTTAGAAGATTATATTTTGAAAGAAAAAGGAAAAATTCTTTTTACCGGTTTAAGCGTGGGCAGCAGAATAGGCCAAGGAAAAGTCAATAGAATAATGGAAGTCAAAGATATTAATAAATTCAAAAAAGGTGAAGTTTTGGTGACTGATATGACCGACCCCGATTGGGAGCCGGTAATGAAAATCGCCAGCGCGATTATCACTGATTTAGGCGGCAGGACTTCGCACGCGGCCATTGTTTCTAGAGAATTGGGCGTGCCTTGCGTGGTTGGCGCAAAAAAAGCCAGCCAAATTTTAAAAACAGGCATGGAAGTGACGGTCAGTTGCGCCGAAGGCGAAGAAGGAAAAATTTATCAAGGGATTTTGCCTTTTGAAATCAAAAAAACTAACATCGCCAATTTAAAAAAGCCAAAAACAAAAATAATGATGAATTTAGGCGAACCGGACCAGGCTTTTTCCGCGAGATTTATTCCTAACGACGGCGTTGGACTGGCGAGAGAAGAATTTATTATCAATAATTCCATAAAAATTCATCCTTTGGCTTTGATAAATTTTTCAAAAATTAAAGACGAAAAAATTAAAAATAAAATTGAAAAATTGACTTTCGGCTATAAAAATAAAACTCAATTTTATATTGATAAATTAGCCGAAGGAATCGGAAAAATCGGAGCCGCTTTTTATCCGCGCGACGTGATTGTCAGGTTTTCTGATTTTAAAACTAATGAATACGCTAATTTAATCGGCGGCAAAGAATTTGAGCCGGAAGAAAGCAATCCCATGATCGGCTGGCGGGGCGCTTCGCGCTATTACGACCCTAAATTTAAATCAGCTTTCGGTTTGGAATGCTTAGCAATTAAAAAAGTCCGCGAGGAGTTCGGTTTGACTAATGTAATCGTAATGATTCCTTTTTGCCGGACAATAGATGAAGGAAAAAAAGTTTTAAAAATTATGGAAGAGTATGGATTAAAAAGAGGCAAGAACGGATTGCAAGTTTATGTGATGGCGGAAATTCCCGCGAATATTATTTTAGCGGAAGAATTCGCTAAAATTTTTGACGGTTTTTCCATCGGTTCAAATGATTTAACTCAATTGACTTTGGGATTAGACAGAGATTCACAGATTGTCAGCCATATTTTTAATGAACGCAATCAAGCAGTTAAAGATTTGATTAAACAGTTAATTCAAGCATCCCATAAATATAAAAGAAAAGTGGGAATTTGCGGCCAGGCACCGAGCGATTATGTGGAATTTGCCGAGTTTTTAGTTAAACAAGGCATTGATTCTATTTCCTTAAACCCGGATACAATCATTAAAACAACTTTAGCGATCTTGAAGCTGGAGAAAAGAAGCGGTTGACAAATTCTTAAAAAGCGATTAAATTTATATGAATTATTTAAAGCGCCTTAAAATTCAATAAAAAGGGGATGCGCATAAGGATAAAAATGGCCAAGGGGAAGAATAAGAAAAAATTAATTTTTGGCAAAAGAAAGGAGTAAGGGGTTGATGACAAAATTAACAGATATTTAAATTCGCAGGAAATTTGTGCGGTTACTGGGAACGGAAAATATTATAAATAGATGGGGAAGTTCGGAAAATAGCGATAAATATTTTGTTTGTTTTTATTCCTATGAAAATCGTATCAAAAAGTTTTCGCCGGCAGATAATAACCACATTTTTTTAAAAAGGGTGAAATAGTCATAAGAATTTATGGCGATTCGCCAGAAATAATTATGGATTATTTGCAACTTTGTAAAAGAAAGGAGTAAGGAATTTGAGAAAAATTAAAGAACGCATTATTCGCGCCTTGTCAAATTTAGATGATTTGGAAAAATTTTTGAATCTGAAAGAAGATAAAAGTTTAGAAAGGGCAAAAAAAGAATTGGAATTCGCGGTGCTTGAAATAGGCATTTAAATATTTATTTGAAAATAGGCGTTTGGATAAAAATCCGACGCCTTTTTTTATTGGCGCGCGGTGAGGGCGGTGTAGTGGCCGCGGCTCGAGCCGCGGCCATTCTCTAACTTGTTTTTAACTCCGGAAAATAGTAAGATAGTTGTAAGTTATAAGTTGTTGGTTGTTAGTTATTTCGGAGAGGTCGCATAGAGGCCGAGTGCGCGCGCTTGGAAAGCGCGTATACCGCAAGGTATCGAGGGTTCAAATCCCTCCCTCTCCGCCAGTTAGGAAATGTCTTTTCGCCAGCCGATTTTAAGTACAAATTACTAAAGCGTCGGGTGTTTCAATTGAGGAGTTAATAAAATAAGAAAATCTATGAAACAAACTATTAAAATGAATAAATATGTTTTGATTGTTTTATCAGTAATAATATTGGCAGTTTTTGCCGGTGTAGGATTTTTTCTTTATAACAAAAGGGTTCAGCCTGAGGTTGTTAATCAAGCTGGAATTACTATGGAGGAATGTTCTGCAAAAGGTGGTGAAATAATAAATATTCTTGGTGACAAAAGAGCAGAAGACTTAGAGTTTCGCCGGGACCATAAAGCTGACTTTTGCATAAACAAGGCGGATTATTTGGGCGATGTTGTCGACTTGCGTTGCCCTTGTATTTGCTGTAAAAAACCAACCTCATCTGGTTTTAGCCATTATCAGGTGGAAAAGGCTATTATGGACTATCTTTTAACGCAAGAATATTTTAGCTGGAAAACAACAACTGATAGCCGTAATTTTTGCGTTATTGAAAATTTGAATCCGACTGAAGAAGGTCTGTTTCCGCTGTATGTTTGGGTACGTTGTGGAGAATTTATTTTACAAAATGGAAAACTGAAGGAATTGAGCGGAGTATCGGTACCAACCAAAATAGACTATCCAAACGAATTGTCATTTTATGATATGAGCAAAATGTCTCATGAAGCGCCAAGAGACGGTTTGCTCTATTCAAAAGACATCAAAACGATTTTCCCCCTAAATGTACAAAATAGAATAGCTGATTTTGATAGTAAAAATATCAATAGCAGGATTGAAGCGATTACAGTTGATTGGTTTAGAGAAGTAACCGGTCCAATTGAGGCTTTGGGACAGGTAAAAATTAAAGCAGACAGGGATACTTATACCACCCTTATGTCTTCAACTGTAGGGATTGGTTTAACTCCGATATACACATTAGGCAGACATCCAGAAACTATTAGATTTCGTTGGCATACTAACTATGGTCATTTTGTAAGTTGGGGATCTCCTGATTTAAAAGTCAATGAATTGGGATCAGAGGTTATAAACAGCGGAGAAAAAATCTATTGGTCATATGATGCTAACGAATGGGATGTAGAAAAGCCTTCCGTTCAAATCTTTTTAAGGATAGAAGATGCGCAGTCTGGGCAGATTTTGGCCGAATCAATCCTTGAAATAAACTGGGAAGATAGGAATATTGCAAAAGTTAAAAAATGAGTCTATTTATTTTAGAATATGGCTTGCTACATCGCCTAACAACGGATAAAAGAAAAAAATCAAAGATTTTCCCTAAATTGCCTTCGGCAACTTCTTTTATCCGCAAACCGTTATATAAATAATCTGATATAATTAAACTTATGATGAAAAACAAAAAAATATTTTATGGAATTTTAGTGATTGCTGTATTGGTCGTTGCGGGAATCGGTTTGCTGATACAGCAAAATAAATTCATCACTACGGAAGAAATAACGAATTTTGAGGAATGTGCTAATGCTGGTTATCTAATATTAGAATCATATCCTCGGCAATGCAAAGCTCCGGATGGCAAAACTTTTGTTGAAGAATTCTGCGCGGATTTGTGCGGAGATGGAATATGTCAAGAGGTTGTTTGTATGGCGATTGGTTGTCCCTGTCCTGAAACACTGGAAACTTGTCCTGAGGATTGTAAACATCTACTTAATAAGTCAAAATTTTGTCCGGATTATGGAGATTGTAATGATTATGGTTTGGAGTCAAGGAAATGTGATAAAATTGGTGATTGCATAGCCTCTTGCTCATATGGTTGTGTAAGTAAAAAATGGATGGAGAGCAGAATGGATTGTCAAGCTATGTGGGAAAATTTTGAGTGTGAATGTATGAATAATATCTGCCAAAGAAAAACTTGAAATTGAGGTGGCGCATTTCGCAAAACGAAATACGAAATTCGGTGGATAGCTTAAATCAAAATTAAAATTTTTTCGAATTTTTATTAATTTAAGTTATTCAAAAAAATATATGAATCAAAATAATCAGCCAGTCGGTTCCGGTTTTTCCGGTTTAGGCATCGCGCCAAGTTTAATGGAAATTATAGATAGACTAAATTATAAAATTCCGACTCCAATTCAACGTCAAACCATTCCAGTCGCCTTGCAAGGAAAAGATTTGGTTGGCGTGGCGCAAACAGGAACGGGTAAAACCTTAGCTTTTGGCATTCCTTTAATCCAACGTCTAAATCAGATTAATGGTAACGGCCTTATAGTTTTGCCGACTCGCGAACTCGCAATCCAGGTTAATGAAGTCTTAAATAAGGTGGGTTTAAGATTGGGTTTAAGAACCGCGGTGCTTATTGGCGGCGCTCCAATACATTCGCAAATTCAGGCCCTAAGACGTAACCCGCATATTATTGTTGCCACTCCCGGCCGGCTTAATGATCATTTACAGCAAAGAACCGCTGACTTAAAAAATGTTAAAATAGTTGTTTTAGATGAAGCTGATCGCATGCTGGATATGGGGTTTGCCCCGCAAATTAAGAGAATTTTTCTGAAATTGCCCGCTGAACGACAAACAATGCTTTTTTCCGCCACCTTGCCGCCGGAAATTATGAGAATGGCAACCAGTTTTTTAAAATTGCCGATTCGCATTGAAGTTGCGCCGACCGGCTCAATCGCTGAACATTTGACTCAAGAAATATTTATTATTCACAAAGCTGATAAAACTAGGTTGGTAGATAAACTTTTACAGCAATACTTAGGCGCGACTCTTATTTTTACTAGAACAAAATATGGCGCTAAAAAACTAACCAGAGTCATTAGGGACATGGACCACAGCGCCGCAGAAATTCATTCCAATCGTTCTCTTTCTCAGCGCAAAGATGCCATGGCTGGCTTTAAATCAGGCAAATATAGGGTTTTAATTGCCACTGATATAGCTTCCCGCGGCATTGACGTCACCAACATTGAATTGGTTATAAATTATGATTTGCCGGAAAATGCCGAAGATTATGTGCATCGAATTGGCCGTACGGCCAGAGCCGGAGTTGCCGGCCATGCCATTTCCTTGGCAACACCGGAACAGCGCAGGGAATTGCGCGACATTGAACGTTTGATTAGAAAAACTTTACCGATTTCTCCAGTGCCCAAATTACCGTTCGAACGAGAGCCTAAATTTGCGCCAATAATCCAATCAGGCCAAAGATCATTTTCAAGACCGCGGCCAAAACGTCGCGCTTCCGGGCCTTACCGCGGAAGACGCCCTTTTTCACCATCAAGGCCACGGTCATAGCCAAAGAGGTTAATGTCGGCGAGATCGCTTCTCTTGCTTCGCCAAGGCTTCGCTTAATTTATTAACTTTCAGTGTTTTTTACAAACCCTCTAATTTTAATTAGAGGGTTGTTTTAATAGTAATATATTGGTAATATGCAGGAAGATTAATTATTAAATTAAATATTATGAATCTTAAAAGTTTTGTTTTTTTCCTCATTTTCGGGCTGGCGTTGATAATTATTTTTTCAGCTTCCGGCATTTTGAAATTATTAACTGACTGGTATTGGTTTCAGGAGATAGGCTTTAGCGGTATTTTTACCACTATTTTGCGCGCTAAAATATTGTTAGGATTAGCAATTGGAATTATTAGTTTTTTTATTATCTATTTCAATTTTTGGCTGATAAAAAAAATTACCGCCTCTAATTCGGATGTTATTGACATGTCTCAAGACGGGAAAAATATAATAAGTTTGGGCGGGTTAGCCGACAAATTTATCTTGCTGATTTCGCTTTTTTTGGGGTTTATAACCGGTCTTTTCGGAGCAAGTAATTGGGAAACAGTTCTCAAATATTTTAACTCTGTCCCTTTTAACGCGGTTGATCCAATATTTAATCGCGACCTATCTTTTTATTTTTTTGATTTGCCGTTTATTCAGTTCGCCGTCGGGTTGGGTTTTTGGATGATTATTGTTTGTTTGATAAGCGCGGCTTTAAGCTATTCCGCTCGGGGCGCGGCAAACCTGGGGCGGTCTGCTTTCAACATGGCGGGAATTTCAAAATTTTTATTTATAACCAAGCAGGCAAAAATTCATATATCAATTCTTATCGCCCTTTTATTTGTTTTATTGAGTTTTAATACTTTCGCGGTCAAGATTCCATCTTTGTTATATAGCTCAATGGGATCATTTACCGGCGCCGGTTACACGGAAATAAATGCCATTCTGCCGTTTTTGAAAATACTCGGGATTATCGCTTTTGCGGCGGCCATACTGACGATAGTTAATATTTTTAAATCCAGTAATCGTTTTATTTTTATAGCTGTCGGAGCTTATATTTTAATTTCTATTTTAGGCGGCGCGGTTTATCCCGCGCTTATACAAAAATTTGTTGTTTTGCCGAATGAATTAGCCAAAGAAACCACTTACATTGAATATAATATTAAAGCCACGCGGGAAGCCTTTGGTTTGGATAAAGTAGTGGAGCGCGATTTGGCGGGCGAAACGACTTTGACCATGGAAGATATAAACAACAACCAATCAACAATAAAAAATGTTCGGCTTTGGGATCGCGAACCATTGCTTGATACTTTCGGGCAATTGCAGGAAATCCGCACTTATTATGATTTTGTTTCCATTGATAATGACCGCTATAATCTTGACGGAGATTACCGCCAAGTTTTGCTTTCACCGAGAGAGCTTAATTCTACGAGTTTGCCGCAACGGTCTTTTATCAATGAACGTCTGACTTTTACTCACGGCTTTGGACTCACTTTAAGTCCGGTCAACGAGGTGACACCAGAAGGCTTGCCGGTATTATTTTTAAAAGATTTGCCGCCGTCATCAAGCATAAAGTCTTTGTCAGTAAGCCGTCCGGAAATATATTATGGCGAACTGGCGAGCGAATGGGCGGTGGCAAATACAAAAACTAAAGAATTTGATTATCCTTCGGGAGATGAAAATGTTTTTACAAATTATCAAGGAAGCGGCGGCGTGAAAATCGGGTCAATTTTTCGCAAGGCCTTATTCGCTTTGAAATTTAGTTCATTTAAAATATTTTTATCCGATGACATCACTTCTGATTCAAGAATAATGTATTACCGCAATATTGAAGAAAGGGTAAAAAAAGCCCTGCCATTTTTGCATTTTGACAGCGACCCTTATATGGTTCTTACCAAAGATGGCGATTTGAAATGGATTTATGACGCCTATATTATTTCAGACCGTTATCCGTACGCCGAGCCGATGCCAAACGCTTTTAGCGTTTTTCCCGGAAGCAAATTAAATTATATCAGGAATTCCGTCAAAATAGTGATTAGCGCTTATGACGGCAAAATGAAATTTTATATTTCCGATCAAGATGATCCAATAATCCAATCTTACGCCAAAATTTTTAAAAATGTGTTTTTGCCTCTTAGCGAAATGGATGATGATTTAATTGCCCATATCAGGTACCCGGAAGATTTATTTTCTTACCAGACAGAGCTTTACGCGACTTATCATATGGGTGAAGCGCAGATTTTTTATAATAAAGAAGACCAATGGCAGATTCCTTATATTACTGGCAAAGGGCGGACTGATCCGATAATGCGGCATATGATTATGAAACTGCCGGAAGAAGAAAAAGAAGAATTTATTTTAATGATTCCTTTTACGCCCCGCGGCAAAGATAATTTGTCAGCCTGGATGGTGGCGAGAAATGACGGAGAAGCTTACGGACAATTAATGGTCTATCGCTTTCCCAAACAAAAATTGGTTTTCGGGCCAAAACAAATTACCAACCGCATCAGCCAGGACGCGGAAATCTCGCAGGAAATTTCGCTTTGGGACCAAAGAGGTTCGGAAGTTATTATGGGCAACCTTTTAGTGATTCCGATTGAAGGAGCTTTAATCTATATCCAGCCGATTTATTTGCGCGCCGAGGGCGGAAGGATTCCGGAACTCAAGAGAGTGATTGTCGCTTATGAAAACCGCATTGCGATGGAAGAAAATTTGAACGCGGCTTTAGCGAGAGTATTTGGCGGCAAAGTTGTTGCTGACGGAAAAGTAGATAAAACAACTCCGGCGTCCGCCACTGATACGGATTTAATCAAACAAATTAATAACCATTATAACCGCGCGATGAATGCCCAGCGCCAAGGCGACTGGTCTTTGTATGGCGAAGAAATTAAAAAACTCGGCGAGCTCCTAAAAAAAGCGAAGTAAAAAACAGAAAACCCCCTGTTTTGACGGGATGCCTTACGGTATCCCAATGCAAGAGGATTTACTTCTTGAAATAAGTATAGAAAAAACCATCCGCAGTATCAAATAAAATTATTTTTTTATTAACGTGAAATGAAAAAAATAATTATACTTTTATTTTCATTATTAATATTAATTGGATACTCTAATAAGATTGAGCAGAATAAAATAATTTCCGATAGCAATCCCGAGAAAACAATTACTAAGAATGAACAATTAAATGAAATAGTTAATAATAGTGAAAAATTGGAGGAAATAATTAATAACAATGAAAAACCGAAAGAAAGTGCTAATGATGCAAGTCAAACTCAATACTATAAAGTTGTTAAAGTAATTGACGGAGATACGATTACCGTGAATATTGACGGGACTAATGAAGTTATCAGAATAATTGGCGCGGATACTCCGGAAACTAAAGATCCCAGAAAATTAGTTGAATGTTTTGGATTTGAAGCCAGCGAGAAAGCGAAAGAATTATTATCTGATCAGTGGGTTGAATTGGAAAGCGACCAAACACAAGGGAATAAGGACAAGTATGACAGGTTTTTAAGATATGTCAGAACCAAAGAAGGCTTGTTTTATAATTTAGAAATAATCAAACAGGGTTATGCCCACGAATATACTTATAACCTTCCTTATAAATATCAAAAAGAATTTAAAGAAGCGGAGCTTTACGCGAGAAATAATAAATTAGGATTATGGGCTGACGGCGCGTGCGATATTGATGATATTCCCGCGCAGGAAGTGGTTTCGCCGGCGACACAAGAACCAATGATAGAGGCGCAATCCGAACCGTCGGCTGTTCAATCTCAATGCGAGTGTTTATATAACCAATACAATTGCGGCGATTTCATTACTCATGCGGAAGCTCAGCGCTTTATGAATGCTGCGGCGGAGTTAGTAATGATGTTCATAAATTAGATAACAATGGAGACGGATTAGCTCTGGATGATAGATTGGATAGTTTTGAAACCATCTCAATTTAATATTTTAAAATAAAAATTATGGACAAACTTTATGAACAATCGGAAACCGGCTGTTGCCCGAGGTTTAATCCCGAGCCTTGGCAGGACAAATTATTTCTTAAAAACAAGTCAAAAAGTTTTTTTTCATATTCCCTTGAATATGGGACAAGTGATAATCAAGAATATAGAAAAAATTAAAAACGCCGGCGCTTTTACTCCGGAATCGTTGATGCTTTTTGACGATAAATCTCTTTGGGGCTTCGACATTTATATTGCTGTCAGCAAAGAAATAAAGAAAATGTATTTTTTTTACACCACCCGCCCGAAATGCGCCAAAACTTACGGCAAGAATCATACGGTGATTTTGGCTGAAATTTAAAAAGTGCTTTTGAAAATTATTGAAAAAAATTAAAACATTTTTGGACGACAGATAATCCGCCTTTTGCCAAAAACAAAGACGCTTCAAAATAAAGAAGCGTCTTTTAATATAAATACCCCTTGTTTCAAGTATAAATTTTTGCTAAACTGATAAATAATTGTCGTTCAGATTTGTGATAATAACAAGAATGAACTTTAAAATTTAAACCAAAAAAGGAGGGAAAAATGTTGCCAAAAATGAAAATCGGGAAATTGGTATTTGAGCCTATTATTCAAGGCGGGATGGGTGCGGGCGTGTCTCTCGCCCCATTGGCTTCCGCTGTTTCAGCGCTCGGCGGATTAGGAACAGTGGCAGGCGCGGGCATTGATCGGTTAGTGAGCGAAAGAATCGGCAGAAAGGTAAATTCCAGGGAGGCCGCGGCAATTGAGATAAGTGAAGCAAAAAAATGCGGCAAGCCAATCGCGATAAATGTGATGGTGGCTCTCGTGGATAGCTATAATGAAGTGGTTTTAGGCGCGTTGGACGGCGGAGTTGATGTGATTATTTCAGGAGCAGGCCCGCCGTTAATGCTTCCTTCAGTAGTTGCCTCTCATCAGCGAGGCAAGGAAGTCGCTTTAATTCCCATTGTTTCTTCCGGAAGATTTTTAAGGCTTCTCTGTAAGCGATGGGAAAGAATGGGCCATATTCCCGATGCCGTAGTGGTGGAAGGGCCTCTTGCCGGAGGACATCTTGGTTGGAGAAAGATTGAAGAGATAGAAAATCCAGATAATGCCTTGGAAAAAATTCTTCCTGAATGCGTAGAGGTCGCCAAAGAATTTGGCGGATTTCCCATAATCGCCGCCGGAGGAATTGATTGCAAAGAGGAGATTGCCCGATTTCTGTCATTGGGAGCGGCTGGCGTGCAAATAGCCACGCGATTTTTGGCCACTAAAGAAAGCAGCGCTTCAGAGGACTATAAGCAAGCTGTCCTGAAATGCAAAAAAGAAGACATCATCGTCACGATGATGAGTCCTTGCGGTTTGCCCTTTAGGACATTAAAAAATTGTCCGATGTATGAAGGGGTCGCTTCCGGACGGCATAAAACCGTTTGCAATAAAGGATATGTTTTATTGCGGGGGAAGTGCTTGGCAAAGAGCGACGGCAAACATTTTTTTTGTCTTTGCAATGGCCTTTTCAGCTCGGCTGGTTATAGTTATGAAGGGACGCCTCCTCTTTATACTGTGGGCGCGAAAGCTTATCTTATTGATAAGATTTCAACAACAGAGGAGGTGATGAACGAATTAACGAATTAACAAAATAAAACAAAAAGGGTTTGCCGGAATAATTTCGGCAAACCCTTATTTTAATTATCGCTCTTGTCTTAAAGCTAAAATTTTGATAATCTACTTAATATGGACCAAGAAAAATTTTCTCAATTTGAGGAAGAAATTTTAAAATACTGGGAGGATAAAAAAATTTTTGCCAAATCTTTAGAGCAAAGAAAAAACGCTCCTCTTTTTAGTTTTTACGACGGCCCGCCTTTTGCTTCCGGTTCGCCGCATTACGGCCACATTTTAGCCAGCGTGATTAAAGATTCCATTACTCGTTATTGGACAATGAAAGGTTATAAAGTGGAGAGGACGGTCGGCTGGGATTGCCATGGCTTGCCCGTAGAAAATTTGGTGGAAAAAAAATTAAATATTAAAACTAAAAAAGAAATCGAATCTTTAGATGAAGGCAAAGAAAAAAGCATTGAGAAATTTAATCAAGCCTGCAGAGATTCAATTTATCTTTGTTTGGATGAGTGGCTGAAGACTTTGCGCCGCATCGGCCGCTGGGCTGATTATTCAAAGCAATACGCGACTTATAAAAACGAATATATAGAATCAGTTTGGTGGGCGTTTAAACAATTATATAATAAAGGATTGATTTATAAAGATTTCAGAGTCGCGCCTTATTGTCCGCGCTGCGGCACTTCCATTTCTAATTTTGAAGTCAATCTGGGATACCGCGAAGTGGAAGACCAGTCGATTTTTATAAAATTCAAGATTAAGCGTCATCCCGAGGGAATTTCAGCGACCAAAGGATCCCGTGTCAATCCGCGGGATTGCCGCGTCGCCTCTGGCAAGGCTCTTCGCAATGACATTTTTGATGCATATTTTTTGGTTTGGACAACCACGCCTTGGACATTGCCGGCTAATTTATTTTTAGCCGTGGGCGAAGAAGTTGATTATGTCAAAGTTAAATTAAACAGCGAAAATTTAATTTTAGCCGAAGCTCGTCTGGAAATTTTGGAAGGCGATTATGAAATCATCGAAAAAATTAAAGGCAAGGAATTGCTTGAGGTGGAATACGAACCGCTTTTTAAATGGAAGAATCATAAATATAAAATATTGGCAGGCAATGATTTTGTTTCCACAGAAGACGGCACAGGCATTGTCCATATCGCGCCGGCTTTCGGCGAAATTGACAATCAAATCGGCAAAAAAGAAAATTTAAAAGAGTTTCCGATTAATGTTGATTTGGAAGGAAAAATTATCAAAGGGTTAAATATTCCCGGCGAAGGAGAATTTGTCAAAAAAGCGGATGAAAAAATAAAAAAAGATTTAAAAAATCGCGGTTTATTATATAAGGAAGAAAAAATCACCCATACTTATCCTTTTTGTTGGCGTTGCGATTCGCCTTTGCTTTATTATCCTTTGGAAAGCTGGTATATCAGGGTGACGGCGCTCAAAGACAAGCTGATTGAAAATAATTTGAATTTGGAATTAAAACAAGTAGACGGAAAAATAAAAAAAGGAATTTATTGGATGCCTAATCATTTGAAAGAAGGCCGATTCGGCAAATGGCTTGAAGGCGTCCGTGATTGGGATATTTCCCGCAGCCGTTATTGGGGCGCGCCGATTCCAATTTGGGAATGCGAAAAGTGCGAAAGCGTAAAAATTGTCGGCAGTATTAAAGAGTTGGGAAAACAAAAGCCGGAAGATTTGCATCGGCCATATATTGACCAAATAGAATTTACTTGCGAATGCGGCGGAAAAATGAAAAGGGTGGAAGGTGTTTTTGATTGTTGGCTTGAATCAGGCTCAATGCCTTTTGCCCAATATCATTATCCTTTTGAAAATAAAGAAAAATTTGAGCAAGGATTCCCCGCTGATTTTATCGCCGAGGGATTGGACCAAACGCGCGGCTGGTTTTATACTTTGCATGTTTTAGCCGTGGCAATCTTTGAAAAACCGGCTTTTAAAAATGTGATTGTCAATGGTTTGATTTTAGCGGCGGATGGAAAAAAATTAAGCAAGCGCTTAAAAAATTATACCCCGCCGGAAGAAATATTTAACAAATACGGCGTTGACGCTTTGCGTTATTTTTTATTAACTTCGGCGCCGATGGGCGAGGATTGCCGTTTTTCCAGCCAGCAAGTGGAAGAAACTTTCCGCAAAATAATTATCATTTTATGGAATGTTTATACTTTTTATGAAATGCATGGCGCGGGGCAATTGACAACTGACAATCGACAACTGACAACCCCTGAAAATATTTTAGACCAATGGATAATCGCGAAATTAAATCTTTTAATTAAAGAAACAACGCAATATTTAGATAACTATGATTTGAATAAAGCAACTCGCCTTTTGGCTGATTTTGTCAATGAATTGTCAACCTGGTATTTAAGAAGAAGCCGGACAAGATTTAAAAGCGAGGAGCAAAAAGAGCGGGGAGAAGTTTCAGCGACCCTTCATTATGTTTTATTGAATTTGACCAAATTGCTGTCCCCTTTCATTGTTTTTTTGAGCGATGTTATTTACCAGAAAATTTCTTCAAACAAAGAATCAGTCCATTTGGAAGATTGGCCTCTGGCTGACGAGAATTTAATCAATCAAAAACTTTTAGAAGAAATGGAATTAGTCAAAGAAGTGGTGGAATTAGGATTAGCGGCCAGGGCGGAAGCGAAAATAAAAATCAGGCAGCCCTTAGGGAACTTACAACTTACAACTTACAACTCACAACTTAATGAACAATTAATTAATTTAATAAAAGACGAATTAAATATTAAAAAAGTTAATCTTGTCAAAAAAATAAAAAAAGAGGGAGTGGTGGTGAAAGAAAATAATAAAATTAAAATCGCCTTGGAAACGGCGATTACGCCCGAATTGAAACAAGAAGGAATGATAAGGGAATTAATCAGGCAGATAAATTCTTTTAGAAAAGAGCTGAAATTAACTGTTAAAGATTCAGTCAATATTTATTTGCAGACAGAAAGCAAGGAATTAAAAGAAGCCGTGAAAAAATATTATTCGTCATTGCTTAAAAATGTTTTGGCCAAAGAGATTAAATTTGAGAAAAAAGAATCAGCCCACCAAAAAGAATTGGAGATTGAAAAAATAAAAGTTTTTATTAATATAGAAAAAATTTAGTTATTTTCTATGATAGATAATGCGATTGAGGAGATTAAATCTCGTTTGGATATCACGGAGATTATATCCGAATACATTACTTTAAGGCAGGCAGGGATTAATTTTAGGGCGCTTTGTCCTTTCCATAAAGAGAAGACGCCTTCTTTTTTTGTTTCGCCGGAAAGGCAGCTTTGGAAGTGTTTCGGCTGCAATGAGGGAGGGGATATTTTCGCGTTTGTGATGAAAATGGAAGGCATAGAATTTCCCGAAGCTTTGCGGCTTTTGGCGAAAAAAGCGGGCGTGGAGCTGGAAACCAGAGATCCGCGCGCGACCAGCCAGAAAACAAAACTTTTAGATATTTGCCAGGAGACGGCCGCTTTTTACCAATCAATTCTTTATTCTCAGGCTGGCGAAAAAATCAAGCAATATCTTAAAGAAAGAAAAATTTCCGAGCAAAGCATAAAAAGTTTTTTTCTTGGTTACGCTCCTGATTCATGGAACAGCCTTTTGCAATTTTTAACCAAAAAAGGGCACAAAGAAAAAGACCTTGAATCAGCCGGCTTGATTATTAAAAAAGCGCAAGGCGGTTATTACGACCGTTTTAGAAATCGCCTGATGTTTACCATTTTAGACCCTCATAGCGTGATAGTCGGCTTTGCCGGCCGGAGCTTAGACGACCAAGACAGCGCTAAATATATCAATAGCCCGGAAACGCGAATTTATTATAAGTCCCGCCTTTTGTATGCTGTTGACAAAGCAAAAAGCGAAATTAAAAAAATGAACTTCGCTATTTTAGTGGAGGGTTATATGGATGTTATTTCGTCTCATCAAGCCGGAATAAAAAACGTGGTTGCCAGCGCGGGGACAAGTTTGACCATGGATCAAATCAAACTTTTAAAACGTTATACTGCCAATGTGGTTTTGGCTTTTGATATTGATTTGGCGGGGCAAGAAGCGACCAAGCGAAGCATTGACCTTCTTTTGGAAGAAGAGGTGAATGTTAAAATCGCTGTTTTGTCGCGCGGCAAAGATCCCGATGAATTGATAAAAAAAAGCCCCCAAGAATGGAAGGAGTCAATTGAAAAAGCAAAAAGGATTATGGATTATTATTTTGATTCCACTTTTTCAAATTTAGACATCGGCAAGGTGGAAGATAAAAAGAAAGCGGCTAAAATATTACTACCCATTATCGCTAAAATCGGCGACAAAATAGAACAAAGCCACTGGCTGCAGAAATTAAGCGGAAATATAAAAGTGGAAGAAAAAATTTTAAGGGAAGTTTTGGAAAAGCAAAGACAAAAAATCCGTCCGGGATTTTTAAAGAAAAAAGACGCCGGAGAACAGAAAAAAGTCGTTATTGACCGTTATTTCTTGATCGGCGAGCAATTAATCGGCTTAATTTTGAAAAGTTTGTGCTTATCACCCAAAAAAGACGAATCTTTGTTTGAAATTGTAAATAATTTGCCCTTAGAAGCGTTAAAAAACGAAAAATTACAAGAACTTGCCAAACAGCTAATATTTTGTTACAATAATTTTTATAAAAAGAACTTTGATTTTAGCTACTCTGAATTTAAAAAAGAGATAGGTCCCGCCAGCGCGGGATATTCGGATTTATTGCTTTTTAATATAGAAAAAGATTTTCCCATGTTGGAAAAAAAAGTTTTAGAAAAAGAAATCAACCAATCAACTAAAAACTTAAAAAAGAATTTATTTCTTAAGAGATTAAAAGAAGTGGAAAACCAACTCAAGAACGCGGAAAACAAAAAAAATAAAGAGGAGATAGAAAATCTTACCCAAGAATTAAAAAACATCACTCAAGAATTATTTAAGCTGATGCGGTAATTTTATTTATAAAAACCCCATAGGGAGATCGCGGGGCGGGATAAGAATTTGCCAATTTTATTTTATGCCTAAGAAAAATAAATTAAAAAATAAAAAAGCTCATGGTTCGGAAAAGAAAAAAATTTTCAAACCTAAGAAATTAAAAAAAGCTCCAAAAAAATCCGGGCGGAATTTGCCAAAGAAAAATTTAAAAGCAAAGGCGAAAAAAACCAAGGCAATCAAAGTTAAAGAAAAAAAATCCATTGGCCGGGAAAAGGAAAAAGCCAAAAAAATCAAAGGCGTCTGGCCTCAAAAAGAATCGGAAGAATTATTAATCAAAGGGAAGAACCGGGGCTTTCTCACGGAAAACGAGCTTTTATACGCTTTTCCCAATTTGGAAGATTATTTAAAAGAATATGAAAATTTTTTAGATGCCTTGGATTGCATCGGACTTGAAATAAAAGAATCTGCTGAAAATATTTTAGAAAAGAAAGAAGATAAAAAAAAGGCTTCGCGTTCTTTTACTTTCGGCAAGTTTGAAGGCGATTCAATTCAAATGTATTTAAAAGAAATCGGACGCCGTCCAAAAATTAGTTAAAGCTAATTTGAGATTAGTTGTGAGCATCGCCAAGAAATTTGTCGGACACGGCTTGTCTTTATTGGATTTGATTCAAGAAGGAAATACCGGTTTGTTCAGGGCGATAGAAAAATTTGATTACCAAAAAGGATATAAATTTTCCACTTACGCGACTTGGTGGATCAGGCAGGCAATCACCAGAGCTTTGGCCGACCAGTCAAGGACAATCAGAATTCCCGTTCATATGGTGGAAACGATTAATAAATTGCAGCAGACCAAAAGGCGGTTAGTCCAAGATTTGGGAAGAGAACCGATGCCGGAAGAAATTGCCGCGGAAATGGGGGAAGACATAGAAAAAGTCAGGCATATTTTGAAAATATCCCAGGAAACCATCTCCGTGGATATGCCGATCGGCGACGAAGATGAAAGAGATAGCACGTTGGCTGATTTTATTGAAGATATAAAAACTATCACTCCGAACAGAATGGCGGCTTTACAAATTCTGCGAGATTATGTAAAAGATATAATAAAGGAATTAACGCCCAGAGAAAGAAAAATTTTAGAAATGAGATTCGGTTTGATTGACGGAATCTCGCATACTTTGGAAGAAGTAGGCAAAGAATTCGGCGTGACAAGGGAAAGAATCAGGCAAATTGAAACCAAGGCTTTGGAAAGAATCAGGGAATCAAAAGGCATAGAGAAGTT
>VMGY01000009.1 GCA_007378955.1 Parcubacteria group bacterium Athens0714_12
TTGCATAGATTGTATAGAGTTAATTTTAGCTCTATACCTTAATTCATCCAGCCGCATAGTCAATCCTTTCTAGTGTCAAGTGTATCATGAACGAGTGCAGGGGCTTGCAAAAAAAAGAAAATTATTATAATATAAAAAATATGAAAACTAAAAAAAGTAAAAATCCGAAAGCAGTTTTAAAGGAAATGGAAAAAATTTTAAAAAGTAAGGAGTGCAAACCCATCCCCGCGGTAGGAGATTTGATTGAAGGGAATATAATAAATCTCTCTAAAAATGAAGTCCATGTTGATATAGAAGGGTTGACCACCGGCGTAATAAGGGGGCCCGAGCTTTTTGATGAATTGGGAGAGTATAAAAATATAAAAATGGGAGATAAAATATTAACCACTATTTTAGAATTGGAAAACGAAAAAGGAGAAATGGAATTAAGCCTCAAAGAAGCAAGCCATAAAAAAGCCTGGGAAAATTTATCCGAAATAATGAAAAAGGGTGAAATAACCGAAGTAAAGGTTTCTGACGCCAATAAAGGCGGTTTAATCGTGAAATTAGGCCAAATCGTGAGTTTTTTACCCACTTCCCAACTTTCTCCGCAATATTATCCAAGAGTTGAGGATGGCAATAAAAATAAAATTTTAGAAAAATTAAAAGCCTTAGTTAATAAAACCTTAAAAGTTAAAATCATCGGCGTGGATGAAAAAGAAAATAAATTAATTGTTTCAGAAAAAGAAGTTTGGAAAGAAAAACAAAAAAATACTTTAGAAAACTATAAAATAGGAGATGTGGTGGAGGGGACGGTGTCCGGAATAATTGATTTTGGCATTTTTGTTAAATTTGGAAAAAACCTAGAAGGATTAATCCATATTTCTGAATTAGGCTGGCAAAGAATCAGCCATCCTAAAAATCTATTTAAAGATGGCGACAAGGTAAAAGCAAAAATTATTGACATTGAAGGAGAAAAAATATCTCTTTCCATTAAACAATTAATTCTTGATCCTTGGAAAAAGGCGGTAGAAAAATATAAAGAGGGAGATGTGGTAAAAGGCAAGGTTTTAAAAGTTAATCCGTTCGGACTTTTTGTGGAATTAGACGAATTTATCCACGGCTTGGCGCATATCAGCGAACTTTCCAATAAGGTAATAAAAAATCCCAATGAAATAGCGAAAAAGGGGGATGTCCTTGATTTTAAAATCTTATCCATTGAATCAGGCGACCATCGCTTGGGATTAAGCTTGAAGGCTTTAGAAAATAATCAAGACGAAAAAAAAGAAAATAATTAATTTTAATTATCGTGAATTTACAAATTTTTTATTGATAATTTTTAAGGTAATATGAGGAATTTAGTTAAAAATTTTCTAACCCTATTTTTAATATTTCTTATTTTAGCCAGTTTTTTTAGTCTTTTTGTCCAAAATCAAACTGAAATAAAAGAAATCAGTATTAGCGAATTAGTCCAGCGAATTAATGAAAATAAAGTAAAAAAAATTGAAGTGGAGGGAACTAAGTTAAACATTCTTTTAATTGATGAAACTAAAGAAACCTCGCTTAAAGAACCAAATGAAACCATTTCTAATCTGCTTAAAAATTACGGCCTTGAGCCGCAAAAAATACAAAATTTGAATATTGCCATTACCGAACCATCCGGGCTTGATTTTTGGCTCGCTAATTTATTGCCTTTTCTTATTCCTTTTTTAATTATCGGGGTTTTTATTTTTTTAATGAGCCGCCAATTCCAGAAAGCTAATATTAAAGCAATGATGTTTGGCGAAAGCAAAGCGAAAGAAGTCAATCCTAAAGAACAAAAAATAACTTTTAAAGATGTCGCTGATTTAAAAGAGGCCAAGGAAGAATTAAAGGAAATAGTGGAATTTTTGCGCAATCCCAAAAAATTTACCAACTTAGGCGCTAAAATACCCAAAGGCGTTTTATTAATGGGGCCAGCCGGCTGCGGCAAGACTTTATTGGCCAGAGCAGTGGCTGGAGAGAGCAAAGTCCCCTTTTTCCATATTTCAGGCTCTGAATTTATAGAATTATTTGTCGGAGTTGGAAGCGCCAGGGTTAGATCATTATTCCAAAAAGCTAAAAAAAGCCTGCCTTCTATTATTTTTATTGATGAACTTGACGCTATCGGCAAGCAAAGGGGAACCGGCTTAACCGGCTCGCACGAGGAAAGAGAACAAACCTTAAATCAAATTTTAGTGGAAATGGACGGTTTTGAGCCAAATATCGGACTTGTTATTCTCGCGGCTACTAATAGGCCAGATGTTTTAGATTTTGCCTTGCTAAGACCTGGGAGATTTGACAGGCGGATATTTTTAGACGCGCCTGATAAAAAAGGAAGGGAAGCTATTTTAAAAATCCATACCAAAAACAAACCCTTAGATTCTTCTGTGAACCTAAAAAGAATCGCCGAAAGAACACCCGGTTTCAGCGGCGCGGACTTAGCCAATTTAGCTAATGAAGCGGCGATTTTAACCGCGCGCAAAAATAAAAAAGAAATCAGCCAATTAGAAATTGAGGAAAGCGTGGAAAAAGTTTTATTAGGGCCGGAAAGAAAAAGCCATCTTTTAAGTGAAAAAGAAAAAGAAATCACCGCCTATCATGAAGCAGGACACGCTTTAGTGGCGCATGAACTGCCTCAATGCGACCCGGTGCAAAAAATTTCCATTATTTCTCGGGGAAGGGCGGCTGGCTATACTTTAAAATTGCCGATTGAGGACAGGTATTTATATCCTAAGTCAAAATTTTTAGATGAGCTCGCCGCTTTTTTAGCCGGCTATGCCGCGGAAAAAGAAATTTTCCACGAAGTAACGACTGGCGCCACCAATGATTTAAAACAAGCGACTAATTTAGCGAAAAAATTAGTTATGGAATACGGGATGAGCTCCTTAGGTCCTAGAACTTTTGGAGTAAATGAAGAAATATCTTTATTTAATAAAGAATTTGGGAGTGGAAAAGATTATTCAGAAAAAATAGCCCAACTTATAGATAATGAGGTTTTTAAATTTATTAATGAAGCTTATAAAAAAGCTTTGGAAATTATTAATAACAAGAGAACTTTTTTGGAAAAAATAGCGAAATTATTATTAGAAAAGGAAAATATAGAAAAAAAAGAATTTAATTTATTATTTAAATCTAATTAAAATATTATTTAAATTTATTAAAATGATTAAAGAAATCTTTAAAAAATCATGGGAAGTTACTTGGAAAAATAAATTTCTTTGGCTTTTCGGCTTATTAATTTTTTTATTCAGCCAAGGAGGGGAAGTGAATCTTTTTTTAAATAATTTTAAAATAATTGGCAATCAATTAAATAATCTTTTATATTTTAAAAATTTTTTAAGTAATAATAAATTCTCAATTTTAATAGAAAATTTAAAAAATTCATTTTTTTTACACCCTTTTCAAGTTTTTATTTTTCTTTTCTTTTGTTTTATTATTATTATTTCCATTATTTTTATCAACTTATCTTCCCAGGGCGGAATGATTTATTGCTCTAAAAAATTATTCCAAAACAAGAAATCGGATTTTAAAGAGGGATTTATTATTGGTATTAAAAATTTTTGGGCGCTATTAGAAATATTTATTTTAAATAATTTACTTATCTTAGCTTCATTTCTAATCTTTGTTCTGCCCTTTGTCGCGCTTTTCATTAAAAATAGTTCTCCTCAATGGTTTTTTACCGCGTTATTATTATTTTTATTGGTTTTCCTGCCGATAAATGTTTTTATTTATATCATCACTCGCTTTAGTTATTGTTATTTAATAATAAAAAATAATAAGCCGCTTAATTCAATTAAAAATAGCTTTAAACTTTTTTTAAAAAACTGGCTTTTTATATTAAAAATTATTTTTCTATTATTTTTTATCTATTTTATTAGTTTAACTTTAATTACCATACTTTTATTTTTAATTAATTTACCGATTATTTTAATAGGAATGATTTTAAATTATATAATCTCTTTTAATCTTTTTTGGTTTATAATTATCTTTGATTTATTTTTAATAATCGCTCTTAGTTTAACTATTATAAGTATTTTAACAACTTTTAAATATAATCTTTTAGTGAATTTATTTAATGAATTAATTGTTGATAAAAAAGTTGATAAAATGGGTAAAATTTAAATTTAAAAACTTATCTACTTTTTATTAAATTTTATTCAACTCTTTATTAACATTTTATTATTTAAAAAAGCCTTTATTTATTAAGAATAAATTAATAAAATAAAGTTATCAACTATCTTATTATAATTATTTTTTATATATATTTAATAATAATTAAATTACTTTTATGAAAATAACTTGTTTGCAAGAAAATTTAAACAATGGGTTATTTATTGTTAATCATTTAGCTACTGGAAATACCACTTTACCAATATTAAATAATATTCTTTTAAAAACAGAAAAAGGAAATTTAACTTTAACCAGCACTAATTTAGAAATCGGCATCCATACTCAAGTTAGAGGAAAAGTGGAAAAAGAGGGTAGTTTTACAATTCCTTCGCAAATTTTAAATAATTACATAAATCTCCTGCCAAAAGATCAAGTAATTTTAGAGTTAGTGGAAAATGAATTAATTGTAAAATGTAAAAATTCAAAAACTAAAATTAAAGGAATATCAGTAGAGGATTTTCCTTTAATCCCAAAAATAGAAAAAAGAAATGGTTTTAAAATAAAAGCGATTGATTTTAAAAAAGCGCTGCAACAAGTAATTTTTTCAGTTTATCAAGATGAATCAAGACCGGAAATTAGCGGGGTTTTATTTAATTTTAATTATCCTCAAATTGGTAAACTCACTTTAACTGGGACGGATAGTTATCGGTTGTCGGAAAAAAACATAGATTTAAAAGAATTTAATATTAAAGAGAATATTAAAATAATAGTGCCAAGAAACACAATTCAAGAATTATTAAGAATTTTAACTCAAGAAAATGAGATTATAGAAATTTACTTCACGGAAAACCAAATCCTCTTTATTTACAAGGAAACGGAGATAATTTCCCGCCTTATTTCAGGACAATACCCAGATTATCAACAGATTATCCCCGAAAATCATAAAACAAAAGTATTAATAAATAAAAATAATTTTATTAAAGTAATAAAAGGAGCAAGTATTTTCTCACAATCAGGTATTAATGATATAAATTTAGAAATACTGCCAAAAGATAATAAAATCATTATTCATTCCCTTAATAATCAATTAGGGGAATATAAAGCGGAGATAGAGGGAGAAATAGAAGGAATAGAAAATAAAATCGTTTTTAATTATAAATATTTATTAGATGGCTTATTGGGAATAGAAGAAGATGAGATTAGTTTAGAGATAATTAATGATACTTTGCCGGGAATTTTAAGGTTGGTGAATAATAAAAGTTATTTATATTTAATAATGCCGATTAAGCAGTAAAAATTTATTAAAAATTAATTAATATTAATATTTAAATTTTCACTGTTTAATAAATTATTTTCCTCGTCTATCGCCTCGCAAAAAAGATTATAATTTTCAACCTCCAAATCAATAGGCATTAACCATGAAAAAGATAAATTAAGGTTTTCGGGTTGGGTAATAGTAGCGATTAAATGCTTTTTATCATCCGAAGATTTTTGATAATAAAATTTAACCAAAGAAATTTTCTTTAAAGATGAAATAGATATATTTAAAGCGATAGGGAAATCACTTGAATATTTAGTGGTATTATTTTCAGGCGCCAGCCAGATAATCGGCGCTTTCCTATTCTCTAAATTAAGGTTAAAATTAATTTCTTTTTCTCCCGCGTTGTCTATGTCGTCATACGCGATAACTTTAAGCGAATGTGACCCATTTTTTAAGCCATTAAGGTTGGTTAAGATAGTGAATGGATGTTTCGCCGTGTCTATTTTTTGCTGATTAATAAAAAAGTCTATTTTACTGATTATTCCTCGCGGCGCGCTTCCACTAGCCTTTAATTCTATTAGATCAATATTGATTTCTTTATTTTCTTCCGGAAATATAATTTGCGCCGTCGGGCGGTTTTCTGGTATATGTAAATCATCGTATTCAGCCGGTGGCTTCTCTGTTAAATAACCTTGTTTATCAACCCATTTTTTTATAGGTTCTTCCCATCTTTCATATTGAAAATCGGAATAAGGGTTTTCCGGCGCAGGGCCTAAAGGGTCTTCTTTATTTAAATAATGCAAAATATTATGGACTTCTTTGTAAATTTTTTCTTCAATAAAAGTTTGAGGGGTTAAGTCAGTGGCTATTTTACCCGAAGCTTTGTCTATATTAATTTTAATTTCATTTCCTATTTCTCCTTTTAAGACCGGCTTATTCACTTCAATTTGTTGCGGGGTGGTAAAAAATTCAATTGGTTCGTTTTTTAGAGATTCAACCATGAATTGATGCCAGATAGGCGCGGCAACAACAGATCCGTCCGCTCCTTTTGACATGGGCGTATAATCATTATTACCCACCCAGACGCCGCAGGCGAGTGAGGGGGTATATCCTACTGTCCACGCGTCCCTAAAATCATTTGTCGTTCCTGTTTTGGCGGCTACTGGCCTGTCTCCTAAAAAGAGCGCGCTATTTTCTCCGAAAACAAAACTTCTTGCTTGATTGTCAGAAAGAATGCTATTTATTTCTTGGGCTGTTTGTTCATCTAAAATTCTTTCACCTTGGTCTAATTTATTTTCTTCAATTAATTTTCCCTGGCTGTCTTCTATTTTTAAAACCGCCCTGATTTTATATTTAATTCCATTTTGGCTAAAAATTCCAAAAGCAACGATATGTTCTAATAATTTAACTTCCCCTCCTCCTAAAACCAAAGATAGTCCATACCTGCTTCTATCTTGCAGGGTGGTATAACCCATTTTCTCCGCTAAATTTAAAACATTATTAATTCCGGCGAGGTAGAGGGTTTTTACCGCAGGGATATTTAAGGAACCAGCCAAGGCTTGGCGCATACTGACCGGACCGTAAGTTTTAAGATTATAGTTTCCAGGGATATAATCCTTGCCGTCGCCGCTGGGTCCGAAATTGGTTTCTAAATCAAAAAGGATTGTTTCAGGAGTATAGCCTTTTTGAAAGGCAGACGCGTAGGCAACCGGCTTAAAAGAAGAGCCGGGCTGCCTTAAGCCAAGGCTGGCGTTAAATTGCCCGTCTATTTCTTCGTCAAAAAAATTTCTTGAACCGACCATGACTAAAATTTCCCCGCTTCTCGGATCTATTGCCGCCAATGAAACATTGCTTGCTTTATAATTTTTTTTATTTTTTTCTACCCTTTCTTTGATAATTTTTTCCGCGATTTTTTGTTTATCCAGATCAAGAGTTGTGTAGACTTTTAAGCCGCCTTGCTCTACCATTTTTTCTCCATATTTATCACTTAAAAGCTCTTTAAGATACATTATAAAATGAGGCGCGACAATATTTTCTCTTTTGGGAACGACTTTTTCTAAGGTTTTTTCTTTTTTAGCATCCTCGGCGTCTGCTTCGCTGATATAACCTTGCTCAACCATTAAATCTAAAATATGATATTGCCTTTTTATCAATTCATCTTTATGGCTGCCATAAGGAGAGAGGCGCGTTGGCGCTTGAACCAGGGCAGCGATTAATGTTGATTCATCTAAAGTTAAATCTTTGGCGTTTTTATTAAAATAAAGCTGGGCCGCGGCTTCAGCGCCGTAAGCTTGAGAACCATAAGGAATTTCATTAAAATACATTTTTAGAATTTGGTCTTTGGTAAATTCTTTTTCTATGCGATAAGAAAGAATAAGCTCCTTTATTTTTCTTGAATAAGTTTTTTCAGGGTTTAAAATAGCGTTTTTGACTAATTGCTGGGTAATCGTGGACCCTCCTTGTGTTTTGCCGCCCTTTCTTAAATTGGCGATCACCGCTCTTATTAAAGCGGTTAAATCAAACCCTTGGTGCTGATAAAAATCTTTATCTTCAGTAACAATAGTGGCGTATTTCAGATAATCAGGGATTTGATTGAGCCCGATTAAAGTCCTTCTTTCATCGCCATGAATTTCATAGAGCAGGTTTTTTCCCGTTCGGTCATAAATTTTAGTGCTCTGGGCGATTTTTCTTTCCATCAGCTTATCGGGATTCGGCAAACCATAAGAAAAAAAACTTATAATAATAAAAAAAGACAAAATTAAAAAAATAATAGCAAAAAAGGCGAAAGTAAATAAGATTTTGCTGAAATTTTTTCTTTCTTTTTGTTTTTTATTATTAGAAAGAAAATATCTGCCTTTTTTGACTAAAACTTTTTTATATGGTTTGCGCCAGCTTTGAGGCGAAACAACCCTTAAATTTTTTATGGGCATAAAATTATAAATCACAAGCGCCAAATTCCAAATAACAAACCCCAGTAGCGAAATAAAGTTTCTGCTACCGGGGTTTGTTATTTGGAATTTGAAATTTGGATTTTTCGTTTAATAAGGCGGCGCCTATTAACCCGGCGTCATCGCCGAGTTTAGAAATAAGGATAGGCGTTTTTTGCAAATCAGGAGTTAAGACAATTTTTTTTACTTCCTTTTTGGCTAATTCAATAAATTCTTTAAAATTACTTAAGCCGCCGCCCAAAATAATAACTTCCGGGTTTAAAATATTTATTAAATTGGACAAACCTATGGCCAAATAATTCGCGGTTTGCTCAACCGCTTCCTTTGATTCTTTTTTATTATTTAAAAAATCTTTTTGTATTTCAAGAGCATTTTTATTTTTGCCGGTTATTTTATGGTAAGATTTAATCATTGCCATGCCGGAAGCATAAGCTTCCCAGCATCCTTTTTTGCCGCAGCCGCATTGCCGGCCATTTATTTCTATGATTTGATGCCCGATTTCTCCCGCGATATTGTCTTTACCCCTTAAAATTTTTTTATCAATTATTATCCCGCCGCCGATGCCAGTGCCTAAAGTAACGCCCAAAATAAAATTATATTTTTTTCCATGGCCAGCCAATGCTTCGCCTAAAGAAAAACAATGCGCGTCATTATCTATCGCCGTCGGTTTTTTAAATTTTTTTTCTAAAATTTTTTCAAGAGGGATGTTTTTTAATTCTTGAGAAAAATTAGGGCCGAAATTTACTAATCTTTTTTTTAAATCTATTTGGCCGGCGATTCCCAGGCCGATTTTTTTTATTTCACCGAAAGAGCGAAAATTTTCTATTTCCTGATAAATTAAACTTAAAATTTCTTTTGCTTTTTTCGGCGTGGCAAAAGTTTCTTTTTTAATAATTTTATAATCTTCCGTTAAGAGCCCGACTCTGGTTTTAGTCGCCCCGACATCAAAACTGATAATATTTTTAGGCATATTTATATTATATCAAATTTAGTATAAGATATAAAGATGTGGCAAAAGCAAAAAATTGGCAAGACAGGGGAAGAAATAGCAAAAAAATATTTTAAGAAAAAGGGGTATAAAATTTTAGAACAGCATTATTGTTTAAGGGGAGGCGAAATTGATTTAATAGTTCAAAAAGAAGAAAAAATAATTTTCGTGGAAGTCAAAACCAGAACATCGGATGAATTCGGCAATCCGGAAGAGTCAATTAATTATTACAAGCAAAAAAGTTTGAACAGAGCGATTAATAATTATTTTTTTAAAAAGCGAATAGAAAATAATGATTATCAATTTGACGTGGTTAGCATAATGTTAGATAAAAAAGAAAGAAAGGCGCTGATAAAACATTTTAAAAATGTCCAGCTCGCCCAACTAAATTAAACTTAATTACTTTGAATTACGAAATGCGCTTTTTAAAACAAAAAGAGTAGGGCGCGCGCTCATATCTTTTTTGCGCTGCGGACTTATGACGGGCGTCTGCAAAAAAGATATGAGCGCGCCCCGAATAATGAATTTCGTAATTCAAAGTAATTATTAACCTTGAATATTACCATAAATTTCGGTGTCATTTTAGATGATTTGATGCGGAGGATTGACTTTTAATTTTTTGGTGTGATAGAATGAATTATATGATTGCTATTACTATCCTTAAAAAATTAATAAAAAATGATGATTTGGTAGTTTTGCCTCGTAAGGAGTACGAGCGGCTTTTTCATTTTTGGGCAAACGCCGAACCTATGTCTTAACGCACTAAAAAAGCATTGAAAAAGGACCCAAGAAGATTGCCGAAGGAAATTTTTTAACTTCTAATCAATAGCAATATTATTTTATTAAATTATTACGAGTTAACGAGTTTTCGAGTTGATGAAGTTATAAAAAATTTTAACCCACTAACTCGTTAACCCGTAATAAAATAATAAAAGAATAATTTGATTTATTACAATCTGTTAATTCGTAATTCGTTAATTTGTAATAATTAAGAGAGAATTTAATGAATAAAAAACTTGTTTTCTTGATTTCAATAGTTTTTGCTTTATTTATTCTTGTTTTACCAAGGGGTTTTGCCGCGGCGGCGACGTATTATGTTTCTCCTTCGGGAAATAACACTACAGGTAATGGCACAAGAGTAAATCCTTGGCAAACGCCTTACTATGGTTGCACTCATATGTCCGGGGGCGATACTTTGATATTGATGGACGGAACTTACTCATACATTTCTGGGGGAGCCAGGACTTGGAGTAATCAAATAAGACCGCCATCAGGACCGGACGCAAATCATTACACAATAGTAAAAGCAGAAAACGATTGGCAAGCAATAATTAATTTTGCTGGTGAGGGGGCTGACATGACAGGTGGTGATGCTGCAATTGCCATATGGGGCGGATGGGGCGGCACTGCAAGATATATCCAGGTGGAAGGCATTAAAGTCATCAATACTACTGGAGCTTTAACTACCTCTGATTGTCAGTATATAAAGATAAAAAGAATAGCGCATATTTCTTCACCTGGGAATGGAGCAGATAATAGTGGATATGGCGAGCCTTATCTAATAATGCGAGGCAGCGACCATGTTCTGCTTGAAGATAGCTGGACAAGCGGGTGTATTCGTTATGGAGTATTGGTTGTTGGAGATAATGACGACCCTTACGCGGACACTACAAATATAATTATTCGCAGGGTTGTAGTTAGAATGGACTATAAAGCTCCTGGTCAGCCCAAGGCGTGTTTTGCCGCTTATGGCGGAAATGACACTGGTTTGAGTTCTGTTGATAATATTCTCTTTCAAAATGATATTTGTATAGACTGGAATCCGGCGAGTCCCGGGATGACAGAAGTGTATGGTGGTTTTTATAACCCTAAATTTACGAAATCAGTTAAATACCAAGGTTGTATAGCGTTAAACCTTAAACCGGCTGGAGGTATGCATGCTGCTTTTTATACTCTTGATAATTACTATCAGAATATCGGTCCGAGTATTCTGGAAAATTGCGTAGCCTGGGATTGTGATGGTCGCGCTATTTACTGGAATAGAGGTGGAGCCGTTGGTATTAGGTCGGTTACTGCAACAGCGAATCAATGTACTTTTGGAAATTTAAGAATTGCTTCCCCGTATGCCTATGTGAACGATGGATATAGTCCGACTTCTGCCGGATGGATTATTTCGACGTTATCCAATTCGATTATTGACTCGGCGAACGCAACAAATATTACTTATTTTGATAGTGAAAAATATAATTCCTATAATATTATTTCTCCTCCATCCGGGGCGACTAATGCAATTACTACGGACAATAGACTGCTTTACATAACAAGGGTGGAGAACGGTTCAACTTGTAAAGGAACCGGGGAGGGTGGAGTAGATAGAGGGGCTACGATTCAATATCGCTATGGAGTGGATGGAACGCTTTGGGGAGAAACTGGATATAATACCTTGACTTCAACTAACCTTTGGCCTTATCCATATGAAGATAATATTAGATTAGATTTCAGGATGACAAACAACCCAACAGGGACCGCGCTTCCTACGACCAATAATGCAACCCGCGGATTTTGTGCGGATGGACAAACTTTAACTAAATATATCTGGGAATATCTCGGCAATCCTTGCCCATTTAATATTTGCAATTACGGTTCAACCCCAGAACCCGAACCGGAACCAGTAATCCCGCCCTCTATTACTCTTGCCAAACAAGTAGATAAATCTCAAGCTTCGGCGGGAGCTCTTCTCACTTACACTTTAACCTTTCAAAACACCTCTGTCGCAGAAGCAAAGAATATTGTCATCACCGACGAAATCCCCGAAGGAACAACCTATGTCGCGAACAGCGCCACTAATGGAGGAATATATAACTCGGGAGCAAACGAACTCACATGGACTATTCCTTCTATAGTCGCAGGCGCTTCCGGCCAAGTAAGCTTTCAGGCGAGAATAGAGTAAATAATCAAATAATAATTAGCCCATCAAAATTTTTAAAAATTTTGATGGGCTAATTATTTGGCTATTAAGTAAGAGATATGATTGACATAATTGCTGATTTTTTATAAGATAAGAATATAATAAATAAAGATAGTGAAAATTATCTTTTAAAATAATCTTATAACAAAATGAGTGAAGTTTTAGACGCGATTAAACAAATTTGCAAGGAAAAAGGGCTTTCAGTTGAAGCTGTTTTAGGAACGATTGAACAGGCTTTGGCGGCCGCTTATCGTAAAGATTTTGGCCAGAAAGACCAAAATATCAGAGTTAATTTTGACCCGACGACAGGTAAAATTAAAGCTTTTGACGTTAAGACGGTGGTTGATTATGGTCCGGAAGAAGAGGAAGAAGAAGTAGCGGAAAAAAAAGAAGTTAAAAAAGATAATAAAAAAAAGACTTCAAAAAAAGAAAAAATAGAAAAAATTAAGCTTTCTAATAATCCCGCAGCGGTTGAAGAGGAAAAAAAGAGATTTAATCCTAAATATCATCTTACTTTGGAAGACGCGAAAAAAATAAAAAAAGGCGCGAAAATTGACGAAGAAATAATTACTGAACTGGAAGTTTCCGCGCCCTTTGGCAGAATGGCCGCTCAAACAGCCAAGCAAGTGATTATCCAGCGCTTAAGAGAAGCGGAAAGAGACGCTTTACTGAAAGAATATAAAGAAAAAGAAGGAAGAATTGTCAGCGGGATAATTCAAAGAAGAGAAGGTAGGAATTTTTTAATTGACTTGGGAAAAGCCACGGCAATTCTTCCCATAGAAGAACAAATAAAGGAAGAATATTATAATTCCGGACAAAGGATAAAAGTTTTTATCGTTTCCGCGAATCAGACTTTTAGGGGGCCGGAAATCATAGTTTCCCGCACTCATCCGGAAATCATCAGAGAATTATTTGCTTTGGAAATACCGGAAATAAATAATAAAACAATGGAAATAAAGGCGATTGCCAGAGAAGCCGGCGCGAGATCCAAGGTTGCCGTGATTTCAAATCAAGAAAATCTTGACCCGATTGGCGCTTGCATTGGCCAAAGAGGGGCAAGAATACAAACGATTATCGCTGAATTAGGCGGGGAAAAAGTTGACGTGGTGGAATACAGCGAAGACCAGAAAGTTTTTATCACCAACGCTCTTTCTCCGGCTAAAGTTTTAAAAATAGAAATAAATAAGAAAACTAAAGTAGCGCAAGTAGAAGTTAAAGACGACCAATTTTCTTTAGCGATCGGCAAGGGTGGCCGAAATGTCAGATTAGCAAGCAACTTAACGGGTTGGAAGATTGAAATTAAGGAAGATTCCGAATCTAAAGAAAAAGAGAAAGACAAGAATAGTAAAGAAAAAGAAAAAAAGGAAGTTAGTAAAAAAGAAGATAAGAAAGAAGAAAAGAAAAAAAATAAGAAAAAAGAAAAGAAAGAGTAGTATTATTTTTATGATTGAACAAACGCTTGTTTTAATAAAACCGGACGGCTTATTAAAATCACTGACAGGCAATATCATCACCACGCTTTCTGAAACAAAATTGGATATTGTTGGCGTGAAAATGGTTCAAGTTACGAAAGAGCTGGCAAAAGAGCATTATAGCAGCTATAAAGAAAAATCATTTTTTCCAGAATTAGTAAGTTATATCACCGGGGAATTGCATGGAAAGAAAAAAGTTTTGGCGATGGTTTATCATGGCGAAGACGCGATTAAAAAAATAAAAGAATTAGTTGGCGACACAAATCCGGAAAAAGCGCATTTTTTAAGCATCAGGGGAAAATACGGGAGAGTTTTAACCTCGGGGGTTTTTGAAAACGCGATTCATGCTTCCGCTGCACCGGAAGAAGCGGAAAAGGAAATAAAGCTTTGGTTTAATCCAAGCGAATTAATCGTTAATATTTATCCCACTGAAGCAAAAGAATTAAAAAAAGAAGAATTAGTTTGGAAATAAATAAGACCCGCCGAGCAAAAAACTCAAACAGAAGCGGTTCTTAATCTTTTAAGAACCATTTTTTTATGCTAAAATTAAAATATGCCTAATAAATTACAACTTTCCTCGCCGGAAGCAGAAAAAGTTTTTAAAGATAAAATGGCGAAAATGGAGCTTCAAGAAAAAGAAAAAGTGAGCCAAAAAAAAGCGGAAAGCTTGGGCTTTAGATATATTAACTTAAAAGGATTTCCTATCGGCGATGAAACATTAATTTTAATTCCCGAAAAAAAAGCCCAAGAAGCAAAAGCCATTTGCTTTTTTAAATCAGGGCAGAATATTAAAATTGGCGCTTTAAATCCGGAAAATAAAAAATTAAAAGAATTAATAAAAGATTTAAAAAAGAAAGAAGATTATAATATAGAAATTTATTTAATTTCAGAAGAGAGTTTGAAAAATCGTTTAAAATTATATGAAAAAATTTTCAAAATCAGAAAGATTGTCAGGGGCATAGAAATTAGCCAGGAAGATTTGGAAAAATTTAAAAAGAAAATCAAAGTTTTAAAAGACGTGAATAAGGAAATACAAAAAGGTTCTATTACTGATTTTATAGCTTTAATTATCGCTTCGGCTTTGAAATTTTCGGCGTCTGATGTCCATCTAGAAACCGAAGAAAATGATGTTAAAATTAGATTTAGAATTGACGGGGTTTTGCATCAAGCGGCTTCATTGCCTATAAAGATTTGGCCGCAGATTATTTCCCGCGTTAAACTTATTTCAAAATTGAAATTAAATATTGTTAATAGGCCGCAAGACGGCAGATTTTCAATTTTTTTAACCAAAGAAGAATTAGATGTCAGAGTCTCCACCATCCCCACAAACTACGGGGAGAGCGCGGTTATCAGATTATTCAGTGGCTCAGCCGCTAATTTGTCTTTTGATGATTTAGGATTAAGTGGCGGCGCTTACGAGCAATTAAAAGAACAGATTTCCAAGCCAAATGGCATGGTGATTGTTACCGGACCGACGGGCAGCGGAAAAACTACGACTCTTTACGCTATTTTGAATAAATTAAATAAGCCTGATATTAAAATAATTACCTTGGAGGACCCGATTGAATATAAATTAGAAGGGATTATCCAAAGCCATATTGAATCTTCAAAGGACTATACTTTCGCGAGCGGTTTAAAATCAATTTTAAGGCAAGACCCGGATATTATCATGGTGGGAGAAATAAGGGATTTGGACACGGCTGAAATCAGTATTCAGGCGGCACTAACCGGTCATTTAGTGATTTCTTCTTTACATGCTAATGGCGCCGCCGCCGCCATTCCAAGGCTTTTATCTTTAGGCGCTAAGCCTTTTTTAATCGCGCCTGCTTTAAACGCCGTTATCGCCCAACGTTTAGTGAGAAGGCTTTGTTTAAAGTGCAGGGAAGAAATAAAACTTGATGAGGAAACTTTAAAAAAAGTCAAAGTTCTTTTAAAGCCGATATCTTTATCACGCCAAGATGAAAATAATAATGATAAATCAGAAAAAGAAAAAATTAATTTAGAGGAATTGAAATTTTATCAATCCAAAGGATGCAAAGAATGCCAAGGCATCGGTTATAAAGGCAGGATAGGAATTTTTGAAGTTTTTGTCATAGATTCTGAAACAGAAAAAATAATTTTAAGGAGTGAAATTTCCGAATATAAAATGAAAGAAATATCCGAGAAAAAAGGAATGATTACCATGGCGCAAGACGGATTGCTGAAAGCCTTAGACGGTATTACCAGCGTGGAAGAAGTCTTTAGAGTGACAGGGTAAGTTTTCTTATAAAATATGCTCAATCAGCATAATAAAATAAATTTATTAACTTAAATAAAAAACTATGCGCAATCAAGAAATGGGCGGCTTTACGCCCGAAAGTGAAAAGAAAGAAGGATTAACAGAAAAAGAAAAATTAGAATGGGATGAATTACGAAAGGATCCAGATGTAATAAAATATTACAAGGATAAGGACAAGAAGGGATTGGAAGATAGTCACCCAATTAATCATCCAGATTTACAAGAAAAGTTTGGGATAATAGAAATGTTAGAAAGAAAAGCCGGCGTTGAATTTATTCCTGAAGAAGAATAATTTATTTTCACTAAATAATTTTTTTACTTACTATAGTTGGTAGGTCAAAATTATTTAAAAAAGATGCTTTTGAGCATCTTTTTTTTATTAACCTTAATTTATGAATTACGAAATTTAGTTATGTTCTACACAAGGTTGAATAATAACCAAATTTTTTAATTTTTTGGTCAGCTGGCGACGATTAGAATTTTTTTTCTTTGGCAATTTATTTTTATTAGGTCAACGCAATATGTGATATAATTAAAACAGTTGAATAAATTACCAAAATATATTAAGGAATTTAATAGATAATTTTTGTATACATTCATTGACATAATATATACAAATTGATATACTTTGTATACATCATAAATAAGATGTAAACAAACTATATCTATTGATTATGGAAAATACTAAAATAGGCGAGTTTAAGACACAAAAAGCCGGATTTAAAGCTTTTATTCCTAATCCTTTCCCCCCAAAGGAAAGTTTTAATTTTGCCGCAAAAATTTTAAAGAAGAACGATGAAGCCACCCATTTGCTTGGTAAGCTGGACGGAATAACAAAACTGCTTCCCGATTCAGATTTTTTTCTTCTGATGTATTTGCGAAAAGATGCGGCTTCTTCAAGCCAGATTGAAGGAACAAGAGCGACGATGATTGACGCTATTATGGCGGAAGCGAAGATAAATGCCAACATTCCGGAAGATGTTGATGATATTCTGCATTATATTAAAGCTTTAAACTTTGGTATGAAGCGGATGACGAATGATAATTTTCCGATGATTTTACGTTTTATCAGGGAATTGCATAAGCAACTTATGCAGACGGCTCGCGCCACTCATTTTTCTAATCCCGGAGAATTTAGAAAAAGCCAAAATTGGATTGGCGGCACGAGGCCAGATAACGCGCGTTTTGTCCCGCCGCCGATTAATGAAATGAATTTCGCCCTTAATGATCTCGAGAGGTTTATTCATAAAGAGGATACAATTCCGACAGTAATAAAAGCGGGGATTATACATGCACAATTTGAAACAATTCACCCATTTTTAGATGGCAACGGAAGAACAGGAAGAATGCTTATTACTTTTTATCTTTGGAAGGAGGGTTATCTGGAAAAACCGGTTTTATTTTTGTCGTCTTTTTTCAAAAAACATCAAAAATTATATTACGAAAAATTATTCGGTTATCATAGCGGAAATGTATCAGAATGGGTAGATTTTTTTCTTGATGGTGTCATAGAGATTGCTAATGAAGCTATAGATATTGTCGGAAAAATTATAGCTTTGTGCGAAAAGGATATTCTGAAAATTCAAAAACTAGGGAAACGCGCTTCAGAAAGTGCTGCTTTAGTGTTGCCAAAACTTTATGCCCAACCGGTTGTAAATATTAGCGTGATTCAAAAATGGACCGGCTTTACCCGCGCTGGATCGCAGACGGTTGTTGATAGATTTATTAAGCTCGGGATCCTAACGCAAAAAGACAAAGACAAAAGATATGGCCAATCCTACATTTATAAAGAATATATAGACATATTCAGCGAGTAATAGGAGCTTTGGGATTCGAATACTCTCCTCTATCTCGCTTGTCTTCCACCCAAATTAAAAAACAGATTTTTAGAGAGCCTGTTTTTATTTTTTAGTTTCTAATTTATTTTGGCCAGCTGGCGACGATTAGCATTCCATCTTCATGAGGCAGTTTCTGCCAGATTTCCTCGGTGATAAAAGGGATAAAAGGGTGAAGAAGTTTTAGAGAATTTGATAAAATATGCCAAAGGAGATATTGAGTGGATAATTTTTGTTTTTCGTTTTTAAGCTGATTTTTGGCGATTTCAATGTATTTGTCGCAGAATTCATGCCAAAAAAAATCATAAATTATTTCCGCTGATTGGGAAAAGCGGTATTTTTCTAAATTTTCAGAAACTTTTTTAATCGCGCTTTCTAATTTTTTAAGGATTAGTTTGTCTTCTTTGCTTAAATTTTTAAATTTTTTCAATTTTAATTCAGGAAAATTTTTAGATTCCATTCCAAGATTAAACATTACAAATCTACTGGCGTTCCAGATTTTGTTGCAGAATTTTTTGCCCATCACAATATTATCTTCAATAAAATGAATATCTTGATTTCCCGTAATTTGCCAGGCAAGGCCGAAGCGAACGGCATCGGCGCCGTATTTTCCAATTAATTCTAAAGGGTCAACGCCAGTGCCCAAAGATTTTGACATTCTTTTGCCGTCAATATTAAGAACCGTGGGGTGGACAAAAACTTCTTTAAAGGGAATTTTTTTTGTAAATTCTAAACTGGAAAAAATCATTCTCGCCACCCATAAGTTAATAATATCTCTAGCAGTGGAAAGAACAGTGGTCGGATAATATTCTTTTAAAAGCTCTGTTTTTTCCGGCCAGCCAAGTGTGGCGAAAGGCCAGAGAGCGGAACTAAACCAAGTATCCAAAACATCATCAACTCCTTCCAAAGGAATTTTATGTCCCCACCAGATTTGCCGGGAAATACACCAATCTTTAATATTATTAAGCCAGTCAAAATACGACTTTTCAAATCTTTTGGGAATAAATTTTATTTCTCCGCTTTTTACGGCTTTAATCGCTTTTTTCGCCAACTCATCCATTTTTAAAAACCATTGGTGGCTTGGCATCGGCTCAATCAAAGAAGAGCATCGGTAGCAGTATGGCCGAGAATGGGTGTATTCTTCGGTTTTTTCCAAAAGTCCCTGTTTTTCCAATTCTTCCAATACTTTCGCGCGGCATTGCAGAGGAGTCATTCCGGAACAAATTTTTGACTCATCGGTCATTAAGCCGTCTTGGCCGATAATTTTCGGCGCCTCCAAATTATGTCTTTGGCCGATTTCCCAGTCAGCCGGGTCGTGGCTCGGCGTTACTTTAACCGCGCCGGTGCCGAAATTCAAATCAACCGCCCGGTCGGCGATAATGGGAATTTCTTTGTTTAAAATCGGCAGGATTAGTTTTTCTCCAACCAAATCTTTATATCTTTTATCTTTCGGGTTGACGGCCACGGCCGTGTCGCCCAGCATGGTTTCCGGCCGGGTGGTGGCGACGATGACACATTTATTCGGCGAAGATTTCAGTAAATATTTAATGTGCCATAATTTCCCCTTTTCCTCTTTATAATTCAATTCCAAATCAGACAAGCTTGTTCGGCATCTCGGGCACCAGTTAACCACTCTTTCTCCTTCGTAAATCCAGCCTTTTTTGTAATAATATTTAAAAGCGATTTCTACCGCTTTCGCGTAGTCTTTATCCATGGTGAATCTTGTTTTTGACCAATCGCAGGAACAGCCTAATTTTTTAAATTGATTTAAAATAATATCCCCGTATTCTTTTTTCCATTGCCAAACTTTTTCAATAAATTTTTCTTTTCCCAAATCAAATCTAGTCAACCCCTCTTTTTTTAATTGTTTTTCCACCACGTTTTGCGTGGCAATGCCGGCATGGTCAGTGCCAGGGATCCATAAAGTTTTAAAGCCGCGCATTCTTTTGTAGCGGATTAAAGTATCCTGGATGATCGCGTTTAAAGCATGTCCCATATGCAAAGAGCCGGTGATGTTCGGCGGCGGGATGGCGATTGTAAAAGATTTTTTATTTTTTTTGGCCGGCAAATTTTCCGGATTAAAATAACCGGACTTTTCCCAAAGCCGGTATATTTTTTCTTCGGTTAAATTCGGCTGATATGTTTTTTCTAATTCGCTTGACATAAACAATGATTAGTTCTAAGCTAAAATATTATTTATTTTAACACATTAACAAATAAAAGAAAAGGGGGGCGCCATGATGGATTGCATGGGAGTTTTTAATTTTTTAAAGGAGGGATTTGCTTATAGCTCTAAAACAGAAGAAGTTTTAAAGCATGTTTTAGGGTGCCAGGATGATTTATGCAGTGAAGTAGAAACGGCTCTAATGGAGTTTTTTGAGGCAGTTTCTTGGGATATCAGAGGAGAAAAAGGGCAGGCAAAAAGAGTAGCTTATGAAGCGGCGCAAAGACTGAGTAAAACCATAAAAGCTATTGAAGGAGACCAACAAAAAACAAAAGAACAAAATGCCGTGAAAGTTTAAAATTAATTAAACGGGCTCGCGCAAATATACGCGAGCCTTTTTATTTTAGAAAATTAATAAAAACATCCCGTCGATTTTCTTTTTTGCCGGTTTTTAAATTTATTTCAATTCTGTTTTTAGGCAGAATTTTTTTTATTTTTTCCGCCCATTCAATGGCGCAAGTAGTATTTTTTTGCCCTAAAAATTCTAAAACGCCGATATTTAGCAAGTCTTGGAAATTTTCAATTCTATAAGCGTCTATATGGCATAATCGTTTGATATTGGATTTGGGATTTTTGGTTTGATAAATTTTCATTAAAACAAAAGTCGGGCTGTTAACATTTTTTTTGACGCCTAAAGATTTTGCCAAACTTTTAACAAAAACTGTTTTACCCGCTCCTAATTCGCCTGATAAAGCGATTACCTCCCCGCCTTTTAATTTTTTGGCTATTTCGCCGGCTATTTTTTGAGTTTGTTTTATGTTTTTATTTAAGTGTTTCATAATTCTAAATTAGGGTCGGTTTTTATTTTTTGCCAATCAGAAAAATCTTTTTTTGCGATATGGAAATAAGCGGCCGCGCCGATCATTGCCGCGTTGTCAGTGCAAAATTTTAATTCAGGAATAAATAAATTTACTTCAGGCAAATTTATTGCGGTTTGTTTTTTTAAATCCTCGCGCAGTTTTTTATTGGCCACCACGCCGCCGCCTAAAATAATACTTTTGACTTTATATTCTTTGGCCGCCCTAATAGTTTTTTCTATTAAAACATCAACAACTGCCTGTTGAAAAGACGCGCAAAAATCCTCCAAAAAATTTTTCGGCTTTGATTTTATTTTTCGCGATTGGTAAAGCGCCGCGGTTTTCAGGCCGGAAAAACTGAAATTATAATTTTTTGTTTTTGACATCGGTCGGGGCAAGTTGTATTTATAAGGATTTCCGCTTTCAGCCAATTTAGAAATAATCGGACCGCCCGGGTAGCCGATATTTAATAGCTTGGCAACTTTATCAAAGCATTCGCCGGCTGCGTCGTCTAAAGTTTGCCCGATTTTTTGATACTTTAAATGATTTTTCATTAAAACTAATTCCGTATGCCCGCCGGAAACAACTAAGCAAAGAGCGGGAAATTTAACATTTTTGTCATTGCGAGGAGTGATGACTTTTTCTTTGTCATTGCGAGGAGCCTCAGCAGAGGCGACGAAGCAATCCCGAGGATGAGCGAAGAGGATTACTCCGTCGCGCGGTTTGCCATCTCCTCTGTCTGTCAGCCAATTGGCGTAGATATGTCCTTCTAAGTGATTTACCGCGATTAAAGGTTTTTGCCAAACATAAGACAATGTTTTCGCGGTTTCCACGCCGACTAAAAGAGAAGTGATTAAGCCCGGACCGTTTGTCACGGCCAAATAATCTATTTTTAAATTTTTAGGCAAATTTTTTAAAGATTTTTCTATTAAAGGAATAATAATTTCAAGATGTTTTCTGGCCGCGACTTCCGGCACGATACCACCATATTTTCTATGGATATTAGTTTGCGAAGAAACTAAATTAGATAAAATATTAAAAGAGCCGTTTTTCGCTTCCAATAAGCAAAGAGCTGTTTCGTCACAGGATGTTTCTATGGCTAAAATAATCATATTTGTTCATCATAGCATATTATTTTGGAGTTGACAAAATCAAAAAAATCTGTTATGTTTTATGAATAAAAAAGGAGGGAGGTTCTTTACAATTAAATTTAAACCGTAAAACGAGAAGGAGGTTGAAATGTTGATTTTTGAATTATTTTTGATTATCGGTTCGGTTGTTTTGATTTGGGTTGATTGCGAAATTCTGATTAGAAAATGGGCTGATAAAGGAATTTTTTCTGTCAGAATTCCCCAAAATACAGTTTTGGCTATTATGCGGGATAAAAAGTTGCTTTTAATGTTATTTGCTCCTACGGGGAAATTAGACTACTGGCGAGATTTTTGTCTTAAAAAAAACAAAGAAGCGGGAAGAGAAAAGTTTGTCATAGTGGATAAACCTGGCGGGCTTGTCGCGATTGGTTGGCCATGGAAAAATTCTGTTTATGAATGGTACAAGACAAAAACAGATAAAGATAGAATAGTGAATGCTCTTCATTCTGTTGATTTGGCTGAATTTATTTTAATTTGGCCGTCTGCTGATCCAGCCGCGAAAGTTAATGACCCAAATGGAATACCAAATTATGAATCAGGCGATCGAATTGAGATAAGATCTAGTTTGATATACACCGGAGCCGTGAGGGATCCTGAAAAATTTCTTTTCAACATAGGAAATCCTCCCCATGACGCGTTAAAAGACACAATTCGACCTATTTGGTTGGAAACAATCGGAGGGATGACTTTTTATAAGTATGCGCAACAAGTAGAGAGTGAAAAAAAGATTGCCGAAGAATTAAAGCCCGAGATAATACAATTATGCAATAGAAATTTAAGAATCGCCTTAGGAATTTTAACGAAAAAAGGCGAGGAATGGGCAGATCCTGCCGCCGAAGAATACAAAAAAACTATCATAGCAAAAATTGAGGAAAGTTGGGGAATATGGAGTAAGGACATCAGGGTGGGAGACATAGAAGAAGTTAATAAAGCCATACGCGATGCTATGGCTGGGCAGGTAGTGGAAAGAGCGGGAGCGATAGCAACAGTGGAGAGGGCCCAGGGACAAGCAAGGTCGAGAGAAATTTTGGCGGATGTCGGCCTGTACGAACGTAAAAAAGAAGGAGAAGGAATAGCAGCCATTATTAGCAGTAGAATAGAAGCTTATGCTGGTGGTGATAAAAGTGTCTTAGCAAAAGAGCGGGCATCGGAAAGAGTTTTGACGGATAGATACTACGAACTATTAAAAGGAATGTCCGCTGAAGGCAGGCAACTTTTTTATCAAATTCCTAACTTGCCCCAAAGAGACCAGAATATAATGTATGATTTTTTGGAAAAAGCCAAGAAAAATCCCGCGTTAGCTGAAATAATTCCTGAATTTATCACGAAGTTTTTCGAGAAAGGGGGTAAGTGATGGAATTAATATTGATTTGGGAGTGGATTAAGGTAAGAATTGGCGCGGTAAAAATTTATTTAAAAAGAAAGGCGATAGAAACCGCGGCAGAGATTAATAAATTTTTACCCGGGATGAAATTTTTTCCGGCAATAAAGGAAAAAATAAAAAAAGTTGGCTTGGTAAAAATTTACTTTACGGCGGCAATTGTTTTGTTTATTAGCTTGTTTTTAGTCGTCGGTGAAAAAGTATTTTTTTGGGGAATTGTTTTTATGGTTTTGACTTTAATTATTTTGAGCCAGTTGATAAGAACTTTTTCCGAAAAAAAAGTGGAAGACGGGAAAACGAAATATGAAAACAGTATGCTAGTAAAAATCAATCTATGCGTCGTAGCAAGCTCACTTTTTTTTATCACCTTTTTTATTTTACAGGAAAAAGGAGGCGTGGATTGGCTCAAAGAAATGATGCCTATGTTTAACTCCTCGGTGATTGAAAGGCCTTTAATAACAGCCATTAGAAACGAGGAAAAAAAAGAGCTTTTAAGGGCGGCAAGTCCGGCAGTATTGGTTGTTATCGGCATAATTATTTTTTATGCCATAAAATACGGCATAAAAAAGAAAGAAAGGAAAAAGAACTAAAACAAAAAAAGAGCAGGTGAAAATAGCCTGCCCTTTTTATTTATTATTACAAGAAATAATGTTTTTCTATCTTCCTTCCTTAATCGCTTTTTTAACCAAAGCGTCCGCTTCTTTATTTTTTTCTCTGGGGATATGATGAAAATTTATTTTCTTGAAACCTTGGCTCAAATTCCACGCTTTAATAAATAACAGTCCCAAATCTTTGTCTTTAACTTTATATTCCCTGTTTAATTGCTTGACTACTAATTCGCTGTCCAAATAACAATCTATTTCTTGCGCTTCCATTTTTTTCGCTTTTTCCAGCGCTAAAATTAATGCCTGATATTCCGCTTGATTATTGGTTGTTTCGCCGATATATTTTGAATATTCAGCGATGATTTTATTTTCTTGGTCGCGGATAACAACGCCAATACCCGCTGGTCCCGGATTGCCTGAAGCGCCTCCATCAGTATATGTTTTTAGTTTCATATTATTTAATTAGCTTGAATTACGAAATTTATTATTCGGGGCGCGCTCATATCTTTTTTGCGCTGCGGACTAATGACGGGCGTCTGCAAAAAAGATATGAGTGCGCCCCCTACTCAGCCTATTTCGTAATTCAAAGTAATTAATATTATTTTATTTTTGGCACTCGGGGCAAAAACTTGTTCCCCTGCCGGCTAATTTAATTTCTTTAATTATTTCGCCGCATCTGAAACATTTTTTTCCTTCTCTTTGATAAACTTTTAGAAAAGGGACGTAATTTCCTTTTTTGCCGTAGATATCAAGATAACTATCAATTGATGTCCCTTTACGCTTTATTGCCGCGGACAGAATTTTTTTAATGCCATGAAAAAGTTTTTCAATTTCATTTTCTTTTAAGGTTTCTTTTTTTCGGTCCGGCCGGACTCGCGCGTAGAAACAAATTTCCTGGGCATAAATATTGCCAAGGCCGGCAATGAAATTCTGCTCCATCAGCAAAGGCTTTATTTTTTTATTTTTCTTTTTGAATAATAAATTTTTGAAAATTTTTAAGGTAAAATTTTTTTCTAATGGTTCGGGCCCGTATTTTTCTTTAATTAATAATTTTTCCAAATCATTATTTTTTAAAAGTTTTATCCAGCCGAATTTCCGCAAATCATTGAATAAAAGATTATTGCCGCCGTTAAAATAAAAAATCAGATGAGTATGTTTTTCCGGCTTGGCATTATAAATCAATTGGCCGGTTAATTTTAAATGAATGATTAAATTCCAATTATCGGAAAGATTGATAATTAATAATTTAGCTCTTCTTTTTATTTGTTCTATTTTTAATCCCCGAAGAATGCTTTGAAATTTTTTAACTGAAAGATTGATGATTTTTGGCAATTTTATTTTTATCTCTTTAATTTTTTTGCCTTTTATTTTTCCTTCCAGTTCTAATTTAATTGTTTCTACTTCCGGCAGTTCTGGCATAGAATTTATAAATTATAAGTACCAAATTCCAAAACACAAACAAATTCCAAATTTTAATGTTCAAAATTCTAAACAGATAGCAGATTTAAGGTTTGGGATTTAAAATTTTGAATTTAGATATTGTTTGTGATTTGTAATTTAAGATTTGGAATTTTATATTATTCCTTGAATTACGAAATGGATAATCGGGTGAGTAGATATGTCTTTTTTGCGCTGCGGACTTGTCGCCGCGTCTGCAAAAAAGACATATTTACTCACCCTTGAAATCGTTATTTCGTAATTCAGACATTATTATATTAATGAAATTCCTGTCATTTCTTTTGGTTTTTCCAAGCTCATTATTTTAAGAATCGTGGGGGCAATGTCCGCTAAAACTCCGGAGGGCGTCAAGGCGGCTAAATTTACATCTTCTTCTTTTGCTTTTTTCCATTTTTTGCCTATTAAAATAAAAGGGACGGGATTAACGCTGTGTTCTTTATCTATTTCTCCGGTAAAAAGATTCATTGTTTCTTCAGCATTGCCATGGTCGGCGGTAAGGATAGCAACTCCCTTTTTATTTAAAATAGTTTTTACTATAATTTCTACGCATTCGTCGATTGCTTCCGCGGCTTTGATTGCCGCCTGCAAATTTCCTGTGTGGCCAATCATATCAAGATTGGCAAAATTAGCCAAGATGAAATCATATTCATCTTTTTCTATTTCTTCTATAATTTTATTAGCGATTTGGCGGGCGCTCATTTCCGGTTTTTGGTCGTAAGCAGGGACTCGAGGAGAAGGAATCATTAACCATTTTTCATTGGGATGCGGCTTTTCTTTGCCGTTATTGAAAAAATAAGTGACATGGGCGTATTTTTCTGTTTCTGCGATATGAAGCTGCTTTAAGCCATTCTGGCTGATTATTTCGGATAAAGTTGTTAAGCCCTCTTTAAAATAAAAAGCTGTTTTGGCGGGCAATCCTTCTTCATATCCCACAAAAGTAACAAAAAATAAATTTTGCAGATATCTCGGCCTTTTAAATGATTCAAAATTAGATAAAACAAAAGCTTTTGTTAATTGCCTGGCGCGGTCTTCTCTGAAGTTAAAAAATATTACCGCGTCATCATCTTCTATTTTGGCTATTGGCTGGTTATTTTTATCAATAATTACCGCGGGGATAAAGTTTTCGTCAAATATTTTTTTGCCATAAGAATCTTCAATCGCCGCTCGAGAATTTTCATATTTTTTTTCTGAAATTCCTTGAGCCATGGCCAAGTAGGATTTTTCCGTTCTTTCCCAGTACTGGTCTCTGTCCATGGCGTAAAATCTGCCGCTTAAAGTGGCGATTTTTCCCATGACGGTCATTTTTAATCTTTCTTCCAAATGATTAATAATATTAAGCGCTTCATTGTATTTTGTGTCTCTGCCATCTAAAATAGCATGAATATAAATTTGCCCCACTTTTTCTTTTTTAGCTAATTCTAAAAGAGCGTAAAGATGGTCAATGTAGCTATGAATGCCGCCATAAGAAATTAAACCAATCAAATGAAGTTTTGATTTATTTATTTTTGAATGTTCTATTGCTTTTAAGAAAGTTTCATTTTTAAAAAAAGTTCCTTCCCAGATAGTTTTATTAATTTTAGGCAAAGTTTGGTAAATAATTTTTCCGGCTCCGATATTACTATGTCCGACTTCGGAATTTCCTCTTTCTCCCCAAGGCAAGCCTACCGCTTCGCCCGAAGCTTGCAGAGATAAGCTCAGGTAGTTTTTTGTTAAATAATCAAAATTTGGCGTATTAGCCAAATCAATCGCGTTGCTTTTGGAAGGAGGGGCTATTCCCCAGCCGTCTAAAATCAGGAGAGCTACCGGTTTAGGCCTTTTAGTTTGGTTTATCATTGTTATTTATTAGATATTAGGATTTAACAAAGATTTTCCTTTCATTTCTTTTGGCTTATTAATTCCCATTAAATCAAGAATCGTTGGCGCGACATCGCCCAAAGTCCCTTCAGTTAGTTTAATTTTTTTATTTTTTAATCCTTTTTTTACGATAATAAAAGGGACAAGATTGGCAGAGTGCCCGGTATCTATTTCATTTGTTTTTAAATCAATCATTTCTTCGGCATTGCCATGGTCGGCGGTAATAATAGCTGTTCCATTTTTTTCTAAAACTTTTCTTGCTATTTCGCCCGCGCATTCATCTGTTATTTTGCAGGCTTTTATGCCCGCTTCTAAATTTCCCGTGTGACCGATCATGTCAGGGTTGGCGAAATTTATTAAAATAAAGTCATATTCGTCAATTTTTATTTTTTCTTTGACTGTTTTGGTAATTTCATAAGCGCTCATTTCCGGTTTTTGGTCATAATGATTAATTTTTAAGGAAGGAATTTTTATTCTTTCTTCTCCAGCCACCGGATCGGCATAGCCGCCGTTAAAAAAGTAAGTAACATGAGCAAATTTTTCTGTTTCCGCGATATAAAGCTGTTTCAATCCATTTAAGGCAAATGGCAGACTATTAATAACATCCCTGCTTGGAAAAGCGGAAAAAACATCGGGCAAATCAGGGCCAAAATCCGTCATCGCCACAAACCTGATATTTTGCGGTATTTTTTTTCGTTTAAACGCGTCGGGGTTTAATTGATTAAAATTTTTTTGAACAAATGCCTTGGTTAATTCTCTGGCTCTATCAGACCTTAGGTTGAAAAATATTATCGCGTCGTTATCCTCTATCAATCCAACCGGCTTATTATTTTTTACCACGATGGAGGGAGGGACATATTCATCGGTTAATCCTTTGTTGTAAGCGTGAAGTAGCGCCTCTTCAGGGCTTTCAACTTTTTCACCTTCGCCTAAAACAAGGGCGTTGTAAACTTTTTCAATATTATTCCAATCTTTTTTTCTATCCATGGCGTAAAATCTGCCGGAAACAGAAGAAATAACTTCCCCATTTTTAAAACCATCTTTTAATTTTTTTAGAAATTTTATCGCTCCATGTTGGGAGGAGTCTCGGCCGTCAGTAAATAGATGAAGGCAGACTGGCTCAAGTTTGTTAATTTTTACTAATTCCAATAAAGAGAGCAAATGGTCCAAAGAAGCGTGCGGGCTTTGTTCCTCCGTCAACAAACCCATTAAATGAATTTTTGTTTTATGTTTTTTTAAATGACTAATCGCTTCTATAAAGGCGGCATTTTTAAAAAATGTGCCATCTTTAATGCTTTGAAAAATATAAACCGAATCTTGCAAAACCGTTCTTCCGGCGCCTAAATTTAAATGGCCGGCTTCTGAATTGCCATCTTGCTCATCGGGCAAACCAACATATTTGCCATGCGCCTTTAAGGTTGTGTGAGGATAATTGTCCCAAAAATAATCCGTATTTTCAGGCTTAGCCAAGGAAATGGCATTGCCTTTGCTCGCCGGCGCCAAGCCCCAGCCGTCCAAAATTATAAGAACGACTGGCTTAGGTCTTTTAGTTTGATTTATCATGATTATTTATTTGTTATTAGATATAAGGATTTAGACATTTTTTTGCAATTCTTCTTCTATCTCCAATAATCTATTATATTTCGCGATTCTTTCTCCTCTAGATGGCGCTCCTGTTTTGATGAAATCGGCATTTACCGCCACGGCTAAATCAGCGATAAAATCATCAATTGTTTCTCCTGACCGATGGGAAATAATTATTTTGTAATCATTCTCCCGCGCCAATTTAATGCAATCTAAAGTCTCAGTCAGCGTTCCAATTTGATTTGGTTTAATTAAAATAGCATTGGCAATGCTCATTTCAACGCCTTTTTTTAATTTTTCAGTATCAGTGACAAATAAATCATCGCCGACTATCAATAAATCTTTGTTTTGAATTTTCATTTTTTCTGTTAACGCTTTCCAGCCCATCCAATCATCTTCAGCCAACCCGTCTTCTATGGAAATAATGGGATGTTTTAATGCCCAATCTTGGTAAAGATTGATAATCTCCAAAAATGACCATTCTTTTCCTTCTAATTTATATTTTTTTGTTTTTTCATCATAAAATTCAGAAGCCGCGGCATCAAGCGCGATAAAAGCGTCTTTTCCCGCTTTATAGCCGACAGAATTAATCGCTTCTTCTATCAGTTTTATCGCTTCCTCGTTATTTTTTAAAGCAGGCGCGAAACCTCCCTCATCTCCCACCGCGGTTGTATAGCCCTTTATGCCTTTTAAAATATTTTTTAAAATATAAAAAATTTCCACGCCAGTCCGAAGCATTTTTTCAAAATTATTTTTAGCGGGGACAACCATAAATTCTTGGATTTCCGCTTTTGAACTTTCAACATGCTTGCCGGCGTTAATAATATTAAACATCGGTTGCGGCAGAGCAAAATTTTTATTTTCTATTCCATAAAGTTTTCTTAAATATTCATATAAAGGAATTTTTTTTGACATCGCTCCCAATCGGGCGCAGGCTAAAGACACTCCCAAGATAGCGTTTGCTCCCAAATTAGATTTATTTTTTGTCGCGTCCAAATCGAGCATTATTTGGTCGATTTTTTTTTGGTCGGTTATTTCCATGCCTTTCAAGGCATTATTAATTTTTGTTTTTACGTTTTCGCGCGCCTTTAAAACTCCTTTTCCCTTGTAGCGATTCAGGTCATTATCTCTTAATTCCAAGACTTCATATTTTCCTTTTGAGGCGCCGGAAGGAACTTGCGCTTTTGCCCTTAATCCATTTTCTGAAATTATTTCCACTTCTAAAGTCGGCTCTCCTCGCGAATCCAATATCTCCCGCGCGGAAATGTTTTTAATTTTTGTTGTTTCATTCGCCATATAATTTTATTAGGTGATTTGTAATATTGAGATGGTTACAAAACTCTTTCGTCGCGAAATTTTAGATTTTCTGGCGAGACAAGGAAGACAAGTAAAAAGATTTGAAACGTAGCAAAGCGACGGTGAAAATCTTTTTATGAAAAGATAAAATTGCAGCAGAAATGAGTTTTGTAACCATCTCATTATAATATAATAACTTATTTAATCAAGGGCTTAACGCCCGGCAAGACATTTCCTTCTAAAAATTTCAGCATCGCGCCTCCTCCCGTGGAAATAAAAACATTTTTACCTTTTTTTTGATTTTTTAAAGCAACGATAGTTTCTCCGCCGCCAATAATAATTTTCGCCTTTTTATTGTTTAAAACAGCTTCGGCTATTTTTTTTGTGCCTTGGGCAAAGCCGTTTTTTTCAAACATTCCCATCGGCCCGTTCCAAACAATCATTTTAGCTTTTTTTATATAATTTGAAAATAGCTTCGCGGTTTTTGGGCCGATGTCTAAAATAATTTCATTTTTATCCGCCTCGTTTATATTTTTTGGTTTTTTATTTTCAACAACGATGTCTATCGGCAGAACTATTTTTTTTTCTTTTAGTATTTTTTTTGCTTCACCCAGCACTTCTTCTTCTATTAATGATTTGCCTGTTTCATAGCCGGAAACTTTAAAAAAATTATTAGCCAAGGCGCCGCCAACCAATAAATAGTCAATTTTTTTTAAAAGATTTTTTATTACTTTTATCTTGGTGGAAATTTTAGCGCCGCCAATGATCGCGATAAAGGGGCGATCAGGATTTTCTAAAATCTTGCTTAATTCTTTTATTTCCTTTTCTAATAAAAAGCCGGCGCAACTGGGCAGAAATTTAGTGATTGCCGAAACCGAACTATGCTCGCGGTGGCAAACGGAAAAAGCGTCGTTAACATAAATATCCGCCAAATCAGCCAATTTTTTGGCAAAAGCCGGGTCATTTTTTTCTTCTTCAGGATAAAAACGGAGATTTTCCAATAAAATTATTTGACTTGGCTTCATCGCTTGTATTGTTTTTTGGGTTTTTTTTCCCAGGCAATCATCCAGAAATTTAATTTTTAAATAATCAGCAATCAGCTTTAAGCTGTATTTTTTATCTTTTGTCCCCTTGGGTTGCCCTAAATGGCTGATTAAAATTATTTTGGCTTTATTTTTAACCAAATATTCAATAGTCGGCATAACAGCCTTAATCCGGCTATTGTCGGTTATTTTACCATTTTTTATCGGCACATTAAAATCCGCCCTTAATAAAACTTTTTTATTTTTAACATTGATTTTTTTAACTGATTTTAGCATACCCGGTAGTACAACTTTGACATTATTGTTTTGATCAAAGTTTTTAGATTAATTATTATTCTTTTAATAAAATTATAAATTCTTTTAAAGCTCGATAGATTTTAGATTTTTCTGAAAGAAAAATCTTAGTCAAAGTTATCCTACCGGGCATATTATTAATTTTAACATATTAAAAGGTTAATAAAAAGAAAAACGGTGATTTTTTAAATCACCGTTTTTTAATTTTTTTACCGCTTTGTCAACAAACACATTTCATAGTGACAAATTTCGCATATTTTTGCCAAAGGATTTTTTTTAAGGATACTGTCCTCAATATCCTCAAAACAATTTTCACAAATTCCGTATGTTCCGTAATGGAATTTGTCAATTATTTCGCTCACCTCCTTTTCTGTTTTCGCCGTTACTTCAATAAGACAACAGAGTAATTCTTTTTCCCGAGAAATTACCGCCAAATCCCCTTTGTCGCAGATTTCAGTTGGTTGCAAAGATCTGAAATCTCTTTCCTTTGATAAAAGGGTCGCCCTTTTATCCTCTTGTTTTTTCAACAAAAAAGATTTGTTTCTGATTTTCAGTGCTTCCTTACACATGAATCCCCTCCCCTTATTTTCAGATTAACAAAACATCCGTTTTTTAAGAATAACAAAACAATAAATTGTTTTTTCACCCCCTTTCTTCCGTGATTTTGCCCCCTCTTCCCTCCTTCCAAGGGGCATTTAAAGAGCTGTTGTTTATTATTTAATAGTCTATATTATATCAAATTTTGGGAATTTGTCAACTCTATGTACAAGATGAGCGCATAGGTGATAATTTAGTGAATTCTGCCGGCATTAAAATCGTTTTTTTATTATTATTTTGCCAGCCAACCGCCGTCTATTGCCAAAGCTTCGCCGTTGACAAAATCAGATTCATCAGAAGCAAGATAAACCGCAGCGTGAGCAATGTCTTCCGGCTCGCCCAAACGGGGATAAGGAGTTTGCGTTTCAAAACCTTTTTTCGTCGCTGGATCGCTTATCATATCTTTGGTCATCGCTGTTTTTATCACTCCCGGACAGATGCAATTAACATTTATTTTTTTAGGAGCGTATTCTACAGCCATTTCTTTTGTCAAAGTAATTATTCCTCCTTTAGAAGCGCAATAAGCCCCGATTTGAGCAAAGCCGACTAAACCGGCGATTGAAGCCATATTGATAATTTTTCCTTTGCTTTGTTTGAGCATTTGAGGGATTATTTTTTTACTGGCTAAAAAAACGCTTTTTAAATTGACATTCAAGACCAAATCCCAATCGCTTTCCAGAGTTTCGTGGAGCGCTCCGAATCTGACAATGCCGGCATTATTGACCAAAATATCAACTCGGCCAAATTTTTTTAAACAAGTATTAGCCATTTGTTCTATATCCTTAGATTTAGAAACATCAGTTTTGATAAAGACCGCCTCGCCTTTTAATTTTTTAATCAGCTTAATTGTTTCCTCGCCGCCTTTTTCCGACCAATCAGCGATTACTAATTTAGCCCCTTCTTTAATAAAAGACAGGGCGATTGCCCGGCCGATGCCCGAGCCGGCGCCGGTAATAATGGCAATTTTGTTTTTTAAACGCATAGTTTTTTTTGATTTAAATTATATTATGTAGTAAGATTTTGATTATTTTTCTATTGCCTCATTGAGTTCTTTGACGAATTTATCAATATTAACGCCGAACTCTTGCGATATCGCTTCTAAATTTTCAAAATGGGCCGCGCTGCAGCCAAAGCAAAATAAATTGTATTTTTTGAATACTTCAATCGCGGCGGGATATTTTTCCACTATTTCAGCGATATTCGTTTCTTTGGTTATTTTAGGCATGCTGATATTTTAACATAGAAAAATAATTTGTTAAATAAGGCGAAAATTGTTAAGATAAATTAACAGATTTATTTTTTGAATATTTTAAATAAAACATGTCTAAAAAAATTTATTTTATCTTTTTAATTTTATTTTTTTTCACCCCCTGTTTTTTAAAGGCGGAAAACCCGAAAAACGCGGAAATTTATTTTTTTTGGCGGATTGGCTGTCCTCATTGCGAGCATGAAAAATTGTTTTTGGAAAAATTGAAAGAAAAATATCCAGAAATAGAAATAAAAGATTTTGAAATATCGGCTTCAGCGGAAAATGTGGAATTGTTTAAAAAAATATCAAAAACATATAATGAAAATGTTATTGGCGTGCCCGCGACTTTCATCGGCGATAAAGCGATTATTGGCTATCTGAACGACGAGACTTCGGGAAAAGAGATTGAAGCGGCAATTATTAATTGTTTGGAAAAAGAATGCTCTAGTCCTTCGGAAAAATTAAAATCCGAGACTGGCGCGAAGGCGGCATGCAAGGCGGGGAAGGGATGGATTATTAATTGCCCATTGGTGGGCGAAGTAGACCTTTCTAAAATGTCATTGCCTGTTTTGACTGTTGTTATCGGTTTGCTTGACGGTTTTAATCCTTGCGCGATGTGGGTTTTAGTCTTTTTAATCAGCCTTTTGCTCAACACTAAATCAAGAAAAAGAATGTGGCAGGTGGGCGGAATTTTTATTTTGGCTTCAGGCATTCTTTATTATATTTTTATGGCTGCCTGGCTGAATTTTTTTCTGGCTGTCAGTTATTTTAATTTAATCAGAATCATTGTCGGCGGTTTGGCGATTGGCGTCGGCGTTTGGCGGATTAGAGATTTTTTTGTTTATCAGCCCGGTGTCTGCAAAGTTGCCGAGAGCAGTCAAACAAGAAAGCAAAAATTAGTGGAAAGAATTAAAAAAGTTGTCCAGCCAACAGCCCTGCCCGCGACTTTGCTGGGCGTGATTGTTTTAGCTTTCGGCGTAAATTTAATTGAATTATTTTGCTCCGCCGGCTTGCCGGCGATTTATACCCAAATTTTGGCTCTTAGCAATTTAAATACCCTTTCTTATTATGGGCATATTTTTGTTTATACTTTTTTCTTTATGCTTGATGATATGATTATTTTCGCGATTGCGATTATCACTTTAAGTAAAATCGGCTTTACTGACAAATACAATAAATACAGCGCGATTTTCGGCGGTATTTTGATTTTATTAATAGGATTCCTTTTAATTTTTAAGCCGGAATTTTTAATGTTTGACTAAAATTTATTTATGAAATTATCTTCGCGGCAAATTATCAATAAAATAAAAAAATCCCGATTAGTCGGTATGGGCGGGGCTGGTTTTCCTACTGGCTTAAAATGGGAAATAGTTAAAAATGCAAAAGCAAATCAAAAATACATTATTTGCAACGCGTCCGAGGGCGAGCCAGATGTTTTTAAAGACGGATATCTTTTGGAAAATTATCCGCAAGAAGTGATAGAAGGAATAAAAATAGCTTTATCGGTTTTTGAAAACAGCTTTGCTTATATTTATCTTCGCAAGGATTATTACCAGAGATTTAAAAATAAATTGGAAAAATTGATTAAGGGTTTGCCGATTGTTTTATTTAAAGAAACCGGCGGTTATCTTTGCGGCGAAGAAACGACTTTAATTGAATCTATTGAAGGCCAGAGAGAAGAGCCGAGAATCAGGCCGCCTTTCCCATGCCGCAAAGGCCTCTTTAATTGCCCAACCTTAATTAACAACGCGGAAACATTTTATTATGTCGCTAAAGTTATTGAGAATAAATACGAGCAGACCCGTTTTTATTGCTTGAGCGGCGATCTAAAAAAACCGGGTATTTACGAGATGCCTTTGAGTTTCACGATAAAAAAGATTTTAGAAGAAACGGGCAATTTTCCCGAATTTGATTTTTTTGTCCAGGCAGGCGGCGGCGCGAGCGGCGAAATTTTAACCTCGCGAGAATTAGGCCGGCCGGTTAATGGTTCGGGCGCGATTATCGTCTACAATCTCAAAAAAACCAAACCGATTTTATTGATGAAAAAATGGATAAATTTTTATTTTGAACAAAATTGCGGAAAATGCGTTCCCTGCCGCGAGGGGATTTATCGGATTAAAGAACTTTTAGATAAAAATAAAATAGACAAGGAAATTTTAGATGATTTATTATTTATTTTGGAAGAAACAAGTTTTTGCGCTTTGGGTAAAAACGTAACATTGCCATTTAAAAGTTTAATAGAAAAAATTTATAAATAAAATGAAACAGAAAAAAATAAAAATTATCATCAATGGCCGAAAAATTGAAACCAATGAAGGTAAAACAATTTTAGAAGCGGCGCGTGAAAATAAAATAGAAATTCCCGCCTTATGCTTCCATTCGGATTTGAAAGTAAAAGCTAATTGCCGGATATGCACGGTGGAAATAAAAGGAATAAAGGGTTTGCAAACAGCTTGTTCAACTGAAGCGAAAAAGGGAATGGAAATTATCACTGATTCGCCAAAAATCAGCAAAGCCAGAAAGATTAATTTAGAATTAATATTTTCCCAGCATACCGAAGAGTGCGATGATTGCGTTTGGGATTTTAATTGCCAAATTTTAAAATTAGCCAAAAAATATAAAGCGGAGATTACCCGTTTTGCCGACCGGAAAAAGGATTATCCTCTTTATCGCTTCGGGCCATCAATTGATTTTGACAATACTAAGTGCATTATTTGCCGAAATTGCGCGGAGGTTTGCCCGGTAGATTTTTTAGAAATTAAAAACAAGGGCGCGGAAATTCAGATTACTCCTTCAAAAGATAAAAATAAAGATTGTATTTATTGCGGCCAATGCGTTACCCATTGCCCGGTCGGCGCGATAGAAGGTGTTGGCGAGTTTGAAGATATTGAAAAACCGTTGCAGGAAAAAGATAAGATTGTTGTTGCCCAATTCGCTCCATCTATTAGAACGAGTATCGGCGAGGAATTTGGTTTGCCTTATGGCGAAATTGTCACGGAAAAATTAGCTGCGGGGATTAAAAAATTGGGATTTGACAAAGTTTTTGACGTGAGTTTTGGCGCTGATTTTACGACCATGGAAGAATCCGAGGAGTTGATTGAAAAATTGGCAAAAAAAGAAAACTTGCCAATAATGACTGCCTGCTGTCCAGCATGGGTTAAATTTATAGAATTTTATTATCCGGAATTTATTCCTAATTTAACTTCAGTCCGCTCGCCGCAGATTATTTTAGGCGGTTTAATAAAAACTTATTGGGCGGAAAAGCATAATATTGATCCCAAAAAAATCGTGGTTGTTTCCATAATGCCTTGCGTGGCAAAAAAATATGAAATCACCAGAAAAGAATTTAATCTTAACGGCTTAAGGCCAGTTGATTATGTTTTGACTACCCGGGAATTGGCGTATCTTTTAATTAAAAATAAAATAAATTTTAAAACCATTAAGCCGCAGTTGCCGGACGCGCCTTTGGGGGTAGCTTCCGGCGCCGGTGTGATTTACGGCGTTTCGGGCGGAGTAATGGAATCAGCTTTGCGGACGGCTTATGAAAAAATGACCGGCAAAAAATTATTAAAGATAGATTTTAAAAAAATCAGAGGAATGGAAGGAATTAAAAAAGCGGAAATAAAGATTAATGGCAGTAAAATTAAAGTTGGCGCCATAAGCGGCATTAAGAACGCGAAAAATATCTTAGAAGAATTAAAGAGAAATCCGCAGTCTTATGATTATTTAGAGGTGATGGCTTGTCCCGGCGGCTGTATCGGCGGCGGTGGACAGCCCGTGCCGACTGATGCTAAAATTAGAGCGGAAAGAGCAAAGAGCCTTTATAAAATTGACCTTAAAAAAGAAGTAAGATTGGCGCATCAAAATCCCGCTTTACAAAAAATTTATAAAGAATTTCTTAATAGCAAAGAAAAAATTCATTCTATTTGCCATACTGAATATAAATATAAAAAAAGAATAAAGACATAGAGATGGTTACAAAACTCTTTCGTGGCGAAATTTTAGATTTTCGGACGAGACAAGGAAGACAAGTAAAAAGATTTGAAACGTAGCAAAGCTACGGTGAAAATCTTTTTACGCTGGCTGACGAAGTCGCAGCCGAAAAGATAAAATTGCAGCAGAAATGAGTTTTGTAACCATCTCATAGTACCATGAATACAAAAATAAAAATTTTAATAATTGAGAATAAGGCGATTTTTACCTTGGTTAAAATTTTTTTATTAGTTTCTGCCGCCACTTTGGCGCCTTTGTTCAATCAGCAATTTATCGCCGGACCACGCGCTTTTTATCTCTGTTTTTTTATTGGATAAGCATAATGCGATTTTAATCGGTTTGATTCCAAGTTTAATCGCTTTATCCACCGGACTTTTGCCCCCTGTTTTAGCTCCGATGATCCCCTTTATAATGGCGGGCAATACAATTTTAATTTTAACTTTTAGTTATTTAAAAGAGAAAAATTTTTGGCTTGGCGTCATTTCAGCCAGTTTTTTAAAATTTATATTTTTATTCAGCGCAAGTTCTATTGTGATAAATCTTCTTTTAAAAAAAGAAATTGCCGCCAAAGTCGCGCTAATGATGAGCTGGCCGCAATTATTAACCGCTCTCTCGGGCGGCCTACTCGCTTATTTATTTTTAAAATTTTTTAAAAATAATTTGTGAAAAAAAAGTCAATCATAATTTTCATTATTATCGTTATTATAGGTTTTGCGGTCTATAAAATTTTTAGCAAGCCCAAAGAAGCCGGGTATGATTTTGTTATTGTAGAAAGAGGCGATGTGATTCAGGAAGTTTCCGTAACCGGCGCAGTGGCGCCGGCGAAAAAGATTGATTTGCAGTTCCAGTCGCAAGGGGAGATAAAAGAAATTAACATTAAAGTCGGCGACCAAGTGAAAACCGGCCAAGAGTTGGTCAAATTAGATGTCGCGGAATTAAATACCCAGCTTTTTGAAAAGCAGGCAAGCTTGGAATTAGCCCAAGCCAAACTTAATCAGCTTTTAGCCGGCGCCAGTTCAGAAGATATAAAATTGGCGGAAACCGCGGTTTCAAACGCTGAAGATAATTTAGCCAAGGCCAAAGAAAGCGCGGCTAAGGATATCGCCAGCTCCGAGGCATCGGTGAAGTCAGCTCAAATTTCTTTGAATAATAACAATCAAAATTTAATTGACGTTAAAATTAGCGCCGAACAGGATTTAGCCAATGATTACCAAAGCGCTTTAGATGAACTTGACAGCGCTTATTCTTGCGCGGACAAAGCAATGACTTATTTGGACGATGTTTTTGAAGATTACCCGAGTGGCTGCAATCTGGAATCTTGTTTCAGTTGCAATGATTCGCAAATTAAAAACAGCGCCGAGGAACAAAAATTTAAAGCTAATAACGCCTTGAAAAAAATCAGCGAAATACGCGTCAATCTTTTAATGGATTCAGGCAGGGAAAAAATTGACAAAGCCCTGGCTGATTATAAAGAGCAATTGGAAATAATAAGAGCATCTTTAAGTTCGGCCTCCGATGTTTTGGATTCAAGCAGTGTTAATTATAATCTTTGCCCGAGCAAGAGTTTGAGTACGGTTAAAACAAACATCAATACCGGCTGGACGAATTTAAACACTTCAACCGCTGATATCAGAAGTGCGGAACAAGATATAGCTTCCACTAAAATTACTAATCAAACAAACATCAATACCGCTCAAGCGAAAGTTGATGTCAGTTTGGCCTCTTTGGACAGCGCTGAACAAAGTTTGGCGGCAGTTAAAGCCAAAGCTGATGGTCAGATTTCAAGCGCTGAAGGAAGCCTTAAAACCGCTCAAGACCAGTTGGCTTTGAAAAAAGCGCCGGCGCGCCAGACTGACATCGCTTTATACCAAGCGCAGATTAAGCAGGCGCAGGCGAATGTTTCCTATCTTTTGGAACAAATGAATAAAAATATTTTATTATCGCCGATTGACGGCCTTATTACTAATCTTGACGGCGAAGTCGGCGAAGTCGCCAAAGCCGGGCAAAATGTGATTTCTTTAATCAGTTTAAATAATTTTCAGATTGAGGCCGATGTTTCTGAAGCGGATATCGCTAAAATTTCTTTAAATAATCCCGTGAAAATAACTTTAGACGCTTTTGGCGATGAACAAGAATGGAATGGAAGAGTTATCAGTATTGATCCCGCGGAAAAATTAATTTCCGGCGTGGTTTATTATAAGACGACTTTTAATTTTGATAATTTTGATAAAAAAATCAGTTCCGGTATGACAGCCAATTTAGTAATTACCACCGCCACCAGAGAAAATGTTTTGACGGTCCCGCAGCGCGCGGTGATAGAAAAAAACAGCCATAAAGCAGTCAGGGTTTTAATCAATAAAGAAATGAAAGAACAAATCGTCCAGACCGGCCTCCGCGGCAGACAAGGCGAAATTGAAATTATTTCCGGCCTTAAAGAAGGGGATAAAGTGATTACGTTCATGAAAGAGAAATAAAATAATTTTTTTACTGAAATAATATTATTACGAGAACTGTTCATGCCTTCGGGCAAGGGCAGTGCATAATGCCAGAAACATATTAGACTCCATAAGGCCATAAACCTTATGACATTCCATAATCACTGGCATTGCAAATTTAAGGGCATCAAAGGATTTGT
>VMGY01000010.1 GCA_007378955.1 Parcubacteria group bacterium Athens0714_12
TCATAGGCATTCCAGTCGGTGGGGATGAAGCGAGGATTCTTTAGGTCATTGTAAAATCTGTTAATTGGTATTACTGTTACCATTAGAGAAAGGCAAGATTGATTGGCTTCAAGAAACGCATAATCAGTGTTTGACCAGTCATATTTGTCTTTTTCTTGTTCAACAGCATCCCAGACTAATCCATTGCCTACCCCGGAAAACCTTACCCATTTGGCACCAACTTCGCTTATATCTCTAAGTGATTCACAGGATTTTATTGATACTGATTCACACTTGGCATGAAAACTAAAAGGAGAATCTTGAAATTTTACGCTTAATGTTGGAGATGCGGTTATCTTTTCTTTACAGTCCTGAGGGCATAGGTCTGGATTTTTCTTTTCAAAATCATCGCAAATCCCATCACCACATTTGCCTCTTTGAGGCTCAGGAAAAGCAGGTTTTTGAAAGATAAAGGATATGCCAATGCCTGCGGCAAGGATTAAAACTGCAATGATTGGAATGATTAGTTTGTTCATGTTATTTTCACTAAATCATCAATGCCAACACCCAAGGCGTCAGCGATTTTTTTGACGGTTGCAATCCTTGGATCGGGCGTAGCCCCCGATTCAATCTTGGTAATTGTATGTAAAGTAATACCGGCAAGTTTTGATAACTTGTCTTGCGAAATACCTAACTTTGCTCGGTATTTCTTTATGTTCTTTGTTATGGTTGAAATTTCTTTTGACATTATAGTATAGTTTTAGTATGATGAATTTACAGATACCATTTCCACTTGCTATTATTAGTATATGAAATTTTTAACAAAAGGTCAAGCAAAATTTGGGAGTTCCTTGCCGTTGCCCGCGTACGGGCGGGTGGGACAAGGGCAACATCTTTTGGCGGCGCGCCAACTTCGTTGGCACGAAGAATTGCGGCGGCGAAAAAGCGAGGGCGGGGCGGGAATTCCTTTCCCCCTTGCCCCCTTTCCTTCCCGCCCCGTCCGAGCGTTGGGGTGGGAAGCGGCTCGTCTTTGCGTCAGCAAAGAGGCAAAGCCCGCAAAAATTGATTCCTTAAAAGAAAAGATTTTTTGCGCGCTCCCATTAAAAGAAGAAGAAATTTTTGCGGACTTTGTCCGCCATCAGGCGGCGAGCCGCGGGGGCGGGTTTCTGTCCATCAGGGCAGAAATTCTTGCTCAAAAAAGGTTCGCACTTCGTTCAGTAATTGCGACCAACTTAAACTTTTTTCAAATTCAGAGGCGATTGGTTGCTCGCTCGCCCCGCCCACCCGTGCGCACATAACAGATTTACTCTCTTGAATTCGACTTGTATTAAATAATTGTGTAATATTTAAGTAGTAGTAATAAATTGAATACTCTATTTTAATGTTAGTATTATACTAAAGTTATGTCAAATAATCAAAACTTATCAAAAAATGTAAAGAGGTTGCGGGAAGCCAAAGGGCTTTCGCAAGAAAAATTGGCGAGATTAGCCGATGTCGCCAATAATACTCTGATTAAAATGGAAACAGGGGAAAATATAAATCCGACACTTGAAACATTGAAAAGGGTTGCGAAAGCCCTTGATGTTAGTATTGACGATTTAATCAATTAAAAACCTCATTAGATTATTTGATTTTAAAAATAAACATGGAAGCATCTTTTTGTCCTAAAAGAATAGTTGACTATCATTCGATGATAAAAAAATTTTTTGCCGATTATTTTTTTGTTTTGGGGTATCAAGAACATACACCGGCACCAATTATATCATTTGACGATCGCAGTGTGCGGTTCACCGGCTCAACTACAAATGTTTTTAAACCTTACATTCTTAATAATTCCCTAATTCCCAAAAGAAGGTTATTCATAATTCAAAGATGTTTAAGAACCCAAAACGCAAAATCATTTTGGGACAATAATATTTTTCCGGAATGGGGATCATACTTTACCGAGATGGGGCTAATAGCCAGTTCGGATAGCATAATGAGTTTAACGATAGATTCTATTAAATACTTTATTAATACCCTTAAGATAGAGTCAGAAAAAATGTGTTTGAGAGTTTCCTCGCGAGACAAAGATTTATTGAAATGCACAAGGCAAATGCCCTTAGAGACAAAAATAGATGACATGCCAGCAAAACATTACAGACATAAATACGGTCTTCCTGGTGTATTGGGGCGTAACTTTAATTTTGGGATAAAAAATAGCGAAACTAGCACTATTAAAGACATCGGGACTGTAGTTCTAGTCGAAAAATTAGGTGAAGCAGTTGCTGTTGAGATGGGCTTTGGTGTTAGTACATTGTTAGCAAGGTATTACAATTTGACAGATTCTATTGAGGCGTCCACCATTAGTGCAGTCATCCCTTTCAAACCCGGTTTTAATAGTAAATTTGCCGATGCTCTCTCTGCCTCCGTTATCATGTTAAAAGAAAAAGTACGGCTATCTGGTCGAGATAAAGGAAGAGTATTACGGACATATCTTTGTGCCTTGAGAGATCTATCAAAAAAGGCTGGGTTTTCAATTGATGACATATTACAATTTGCGGTAGATTACGAAGAATTGGAATATAAAAAAACAAGTTTTGTCGCTGATAAAATACTTTATTTTTTAGAGAACAAAGAAAAAATTTTAGTTCAAATATAATTAAAATTAATCTGTATTATAGCAAATATCAAGACAGTCGCAGTTCCATTGAATCACAAATTTACAAAGACTTTATCATTAACAAAGAGTAAATATGAACAAAACAAAAGAAAACATAAACAGCATTACTCCAAGATCTAAAGATTATTCCAAATGGTATCTTGATGTTATTGACGCAGCAGAACTTGCTGAAAATTCACCCGTTAGAGGATGTATGGTAATTAAACCTAATGGTTATGCAATTTGGGAAAACATACAAAAAGTTTTGGATAATATGTTTAAGTTAAGGGGGGTTAAAAATGCTTATTTCCCTCTTTTTATACCAAAAAGTTTTTTTGAGAAAGAAGCTGAACATGTTGAAGGGTTTGCTAAGGAATGTGCAATAGTTACTCATCATCGGTTAAATTTAAACAAAGAAAGAAAATTAGTACCAGCCGGCTTGATGGAGGAACCGCTTGTGGTTAGGCCAACATCAGAAACAATAATTTATAGCATGTATGCAAAATGGATTCATTCCTTTCGGGATCTGCCAATGCTAATAAATCAATGGGCAAATGTTGTTCGTTGGGAATTAAGGCCGAGGCCATTTTTAAGGACCACGGAATTCTTATGGCAGGAAGGGCACACAGCTCATTCAACAAAAGAAGAAGCCGATGAGACGACCTTACAAATGTTGGAAGTTTATCGTGATTTTGCTGAAGATTATTTGGCAATTCCGGTTATAAAGGGAATAAAATCAGAAAGCGAAAAATTTGCAGGCGCGGCTTATACAGCTTGTATTGAAGCGATGATGCAAGATGGCAAGGCATTGCAGGTTGCAACATCTCATATGCTCGGTCAAAATTTTGCCAAACCCTTTAAGGTCAAATTTACTGATGAGAATGGAAATGAACAATACGTTTGGCAGACAAGTTGGGGCATGAGCACTAGAATTATCGGTGCCTTAATAATGACTCATAGTGACGATAAGGGCTTGATTATACCACCCAAGATTGCTCCAATGTCCGTAGTTATTATTCCAATTTGGAGTAAGGATCATGATAAAAAAGATGTAATTAGCAAAGCAAATAATATTGCCACTAAAATAATAGCAGAAATAGGACAGGTGGTTCATATTGATGAAAGAGATGAACGGCCAGGTTCAAAATTTTACGATTGGGAAAAAAAAGGTATCCCATTGCGTATTGAGATTGGACCTCGCGACATTATCAATAATACAATAGTGGCAGTAAGAAGGGATACTGGCAGCAAAATAGAAGTTTCTTTAACTAATTTAGTCCCCAAAATTAAAGAACTACTAAACAGTATTCAATCAGATCTTTATAAACGAGCATTTCAATATCGTGAAAAAATGACTCAAGAGGTAGATTCTTATAAAGCTATAAAGAATATTTTAGCTGACAAAGGGGGTTTTGTGATTGCTTATTGGTGCGGCGATCAAAAATGTGAATCTAAAGTAAAAAAAGAAACTACGGCCACTATTCGATGTATACCGTTTGAACAAAAACAAGAAAAAAGAAAATGCATAATTTGTGGAAAGGAAACATCAACAAGGGTTATTTTTGCAAAGGCTTATTAGCTTAAGGCTTGTTAATTAAAATATTAAAAATAATTTAAATGAGGAGTAAAATTCTTTTTTAAAATATGCAAAACGTAATATTAATTGGATTGGGTTATCATGCTAGAAGAATTTATTTTCCTGTTTTGCAGGAATTGCAGAAAAAAAATATAATAGGCCAAATTTTTATCGTTGATTTAAGAAGTCAAAAGGAAGTTATTGAAAATTATCTTTATGAAAAAAAGTCAAAAAATGTTGAAATTTTGTTTCTTGATAAGCCTTTAAATAATAAATTAAGCGAAAATCTTGAGAAAGATTTAAATCTTATAGTTAAAAAGAGAAAAATTAAAGGTGTAATTATTACTACCGAACCATTGGCTCACATGGTTTATGCTAAATGGGCGACAAAGAACAGATTGAGTGTTTTGATGGACAAACCCATTTCAACTCATGAATGGATTATTAGCAATGAAAAATATGGGAAGCAATTAATAGCCGATTATAACGAATTGGTAAAAATGTATCAGGAAGCTAAAAAAGATAATCCACAAATGGTTTTTGCTATTATGGCTCAACGAAGATTTCATAATCTTTTTAGGAAAATGAAAGAGGCAGTGAAAGAGGTCTATGAATATACTAATTGTCCAATCACTTCGATACAATCATTTCATGGTGATGGGCAGTGGAGATTTCCTACAGAAATCATTGAACAAATAGCTCATCCTTATAATCAAGGATATGGTGTATGTTCACATTCTGGATATCATTTCTTCGATATAGTTTCATTGTTAATGGAAGGAAGTGATAAAAAGCCGGACGAGATGGAAATTGTTAGTAGTTTTTCAACACCCAATGACTTTATAAACCAATATACCTTCGACGATTATCGAAAGAACATTAAAAGTTTTGATAAATACAATAAGTATTCAGAAAAAGAGTTTATCAAGAGAGCAAAAAACTTTGGTGAAATAGATAGTTTTAATAATTTTATTTTTAAAAAGGATGGTAGGGTAATGACTTTAGCGAGTATAAACCTATGCCATAATGGATTTTCACAAAGAAGCTGGGCAACAGCCGAGAGAAGAGATTTATATAAAGGCAATGGTAGAGTCAGACACGAAAGCCATTATATTTTGCAGGGGCCATTTCAAGCTATAAGTTATTTTTCTTATCAGTCAAAAGAAGTTGATCCGAATCTGCAGGAGAATTTATTCGATGTTGGTGGCGAGTATCACGCCGATATTTATATTTTCAGAAACTCAACTTTTAATCCGAAATGGAAATGCGTTGAAAAATTTCAGGTTAAAGATTTGATTAAAAGGAAAATGAAAGACAAGAGTAGGGGCCATCAAGAAGATGCCAGAAGAGAAGTGATACTTGGATTTGTGGATAATCTTCAAACAGGAAACCAAAAGATAGCTAAACAATCAGACTTAATTCAATATGAAAGAAGTGTTAAAATGATGTCTCTTGCTTATCAATCAGCGGCTCGGAGAAGAAAAGGATTAAACCCTTTAGTCAAAATAAAAATATAAAAAGAATTAAAATAAAAGGGGCTGTAAAATAATAGGGATATCAGTTTTAAATAATAGAACATGAATTTTAAATTGAAAAATACATATCGTTTTGCTTTTAGAAAGGAGTATTTTGGAGGACTCCTCTTGGATTTTGAAAATACAACTTATGAATTAATTACTCCAAAAGAATTTCAGTTTTTGAGTAAATTAAAAGAGGGTGAAAAGTTTTTTCTACAAGACTTACAAAGTTCCGAACTGATTGGATTTATCAGGAAACTTCAACAAAAAAATATTATTCAAGTTAACCATCGTGGGAATCTTTTAGCTACTAATATTCGAGGAATTCCTACTGCTAAAAAATTTCCTAAAGACTATTTAAGTGCTCCATTGAAGGTTTACGATACATATACGAGGAAATGTAATCTCGCCTGTAAACATTGCTATGCGTCTAGCAGTGCCAATTTTGTAGAGACTAGAAGAACCCTCTCTCAAACGGAGGCAATTATGAGAAAGTTCTACGAAGTCGGCACGCTAGAGTGGAATTTTACTGGCGGTGAGCCAACTGTCGATCCTGATTTACTAGATGCTATCAAAATGGCAAGTAATTTTGGAATGAAAGTAAGTTTAAATACAAATGGTTGTTGGAATCCTAAAATCTATAGAGAAATTCTTACCTCGGGCGTGAAAGAAATAATCATTAGTTTAGAAGGACGTGAGAAAACAAACGATAAAAGGCGTAATAAAGGGGTTTTTAAGAGAGTTATAAAGACTTTAGATCAAATCTATAATTACAAGAAGAGTAATCGTAATCAGAAATTAGAGGCAATTTTGAATATGACGATAGAAAAAGACAATGTTTGTGATATAGAATTTATAACTCGATTGGCAGCAAAATATAATTATGGAGTAAAATTTGTTACTTTGAAACAGGCTGGTCGCGCTCCTAAAAATTATTCAGGAAAGATTCTCTCTGCGAGAGGATATATGGATTTTGCAAAAAAGGTGCAAGAATTAAGAGAAGATCCTGAAATTAGAAAATCGGGAATTAAAATATCTCTTAATCACCAAAATTTATTTTGTTCTAATTGCCCTGACAGGTCTAACCTTCCATACCCTTTTGATTATTCTGAGTGTACTGCTCTAACAACTGCAACGGATATTCTCCCTGATGGTAGGGTGGTTGTTTGTTCCTTTTTAATGGACAAGCCTGAATTCATTGGACCGAACATTTTTGATATTTCAGTATATGATGCATGGCAACATCCAATTATGGAACATTTTAGGTGGGCGAAAAAACAGGATTGTATTAACTGTAAGTTTTATATGAAACAATGTAGAGGAGCTTGTCGTTCTACTGTATTGTTAAATGGTGGAAAAATTGAGGGTGGTAAATTAATAGGCAAGGATCCCTATTGCTTTAAAGATTTATTATTGTAACAATATAGGACTGCTGACTTGATAAAACACTTACTTTTATAGTTTATGGTTAGATTAAGAATTAATAAAAAAGATTCCAGTATCGTTTACAATGACCAGTATTTCGCAGGCTCAATGTAAATCACCAACATTCTTTATTGAGAAACCGAGACAGGGTATAATTTTAAAATAGAAAAAATATGCGGCGTTTTTTGCGAAGCAAAATACGAAATTCGGCGGAGGCGGAACCCCAATAGTAAAACGCTTTGCGTTCACTACGGGGCAAGAAGCGAGGGTGGGCCCCGAAGGAGAAACTTCGTTTCCCTACGGGGTAAACAAAAATTCTTGCTTTTTGCTTGCCCCGTAGCAAGCCAAAGGTTTTGCTATGGGGCCCGCCCGAGCGGAAAAGTTTTTGTTCCTGCCGCGCGGAGCGCGGCAATCAGTCGGGATTTTGTTCAAAAAAGGTTCGAGCTTCGTTCAGCAATTGCGACCATTTCAGACATTTTGAAATAAATTATTTTTATTAATTATGATTTCTAAAGCGCCGATTTGGCATAATTTAAACGCGAAAGATGTTTTAGAAATTTTGGAAACTTCGGAAAAAGGATTGACTGAAGAAGAAGTAAAAGAGCGCAGAAAAAGATTTGGATTTAATAAACTGCCGGAAAAAAAGCCGCTTTCCAAAACGGTTATTTTTTTGTCTCAATTTAAATCGCCTTTAGTGTATATTTTATTAATCGCCGTTATTATTTCTTTTTTATTAAAAGGATATATTGATGCTCTTGTTATTTTAGGAGCGGTTTTTTTAAATACGATTGTCGGATTTTTTCAGGAAAATAAAGCGGAAACAGCCATTTCCCAATTAAAAAAAATGGTTACTTATAAAACGAAAGTGATTAGAGATGGGATAGAGAAAGAAAAAGAAATAAGCGAACTTGTGCCCGGAGATATAATTTTATTAAAAGCCGGCGACAGGGTGCCGGCTGATATTAGATTGATAGAAGCGCAGAATTTGCAAGTTAGCGAGGCGGCTTTGACAGGAGAGTCAATTTATTCCGATAAAAAAGTAGAGCCATTGGAAAAAGGCATGGCTTTAGCTGACAGGGAAAATATGTGCTATTTAGGCACGGTAGCGGAAAAAGGGATAGGAAAAGGAGTGGCAGTGGCGATTGCTGAAAGAACGGAATTAGGGAAAATCGCTTCTTTAATTAAAGAAACAAAAGAAGAAAAAACGCCTTTGCAAAATCAAATTGCTCATTTCGCTCGTATTTTAGCGGGTGTTATTGTTTTAGTCAGCGCTTTAATTTTAATTTTAGGCATTTGGCAGGGCAGAGATTTTATAGAAATGTTCACGATTAGCGTGGCGGTGGCGGTGGCCGCTATCCCAGAAGGTTTATTAGTTAGCATCACGGTTATTTTAGCCATTGGCATGCAGAAAATTTTAAAGGAAAAAGCTTTAGTGAGAAAATTAATCGCTACGGAAACATTGGGCTCAATCACTGTTATTTGTTCTGACAAGACTGGCACCTTGACACAAGGCAAAATGGAAGTCGCGCATATTTTAAGCGATTTAGAAGATAAAAGTTTATTGTTAAAAATTGGCTCGCTTTGCAATGACGCCATCATTGAAAATCCAGAAGACGAATTAGAAGAATGGAAAATAATAGGCGATCCTCTGGAAAGAGCTTTGCTGATAGCCGCCAGCCAAGCTGATTTAAGCAAGGCGGAATTAGACAAAGAGCATCCTCGGATAGAAGAAATTCCATTTGACGCCGAAAAAAAATTTATGGCTACTTTAAATGAAGTAAAAAGCACTAAAAAGAAAGATTTTTTAGTTTGTGTCAAGGGCGCGCCGGAAATTATTTTAGAGATGTCTTCTTATCATTTGAACAAGGAGGGCGAAAAACGAAAATTAGACAAGAAAAAAATACAGGAAATTAAATCTAATTATGAAAATTTAGCCGGCAAAGGATTAAGGATAATCGCTCTAGCTTATAAAAAAACTTCAGTGCCTTCTTTTGATTTTTCTTCCGTTCGCGAAGAAGATTTGAAAAAAAATAAGCAACTCACAGATTTAATTTTTTTGGGTTTTGCCGCTTTGAAAGACCCTTTGCGGTCAGAGAGCAAAGAAACTATAAAAATTTGCCATCAAGCCGGAATTAGAGTTGTAATTGTTACCGGCGACCATAAATTAACTACTCAAACTATTGCTAATGAAATTGGTTTGCCGGCTGAAAAAGAAGATATTATTCAGGGCGAAGACTTGGATAAATTGAGCGATCAAGAATTGGAAAAAGTGATTAAAAGAGTAAATATTTATACACGGGTGGAACCGAGGCATAAAATCAGAATTGTAGACGCCTTGCAGGCCAGAAATGAAGTGGTAGCTATGACTGGCGACGGAGTTAATGACGCGCCGGCTCTGAAAAGTTCGGATATTGGCGTGGCCTTAGGTTCGGGCACGGATATTGCCAAGGAAACTTCGGATATAATAATTCTCGATGATAATTTTAGCACTATCGTTAAGGCGATTAGGCAGGGAAGAATAATTTTTTCTAATATCAGAAAAGTGATTTTATATCTTATGTCGGGCTCTTTTACGGAAATTATTTTGATTTCCGCCAGTTTATTTTTAGGATTGCCTCTGCCTATTTTGGCGGCTCAAATTTTATGGATTAATTTAGTTGAAGACACTTTTCCCGCGCTATCTTTAGCCTTTGAACCAGCGGAAGAAGGTTTAATGCGGCAAAAACCAAGGAGAAGAAACGAGCCGATTTTGAATTTGGAAATAAAAGTTTTAATTTTTATTATTAGCATAATTACTGTTTTAATTACTTTCAGTTTATTCTGGTGGTTTATCAAAAATTTATCAGATTTAAAATACGCAAGAACAGTAATTTTCGTTGCCATTGGCATCATTTCTCTGTTTTATACGCTTTCCTGCCGCAGCTTAAAAAAGCCATTTTGGCAAATTAATTTTTTCTCTAATAAATACTTGATTTATTCTTTGATTTTTGGCATTTTAATGATAGTTTCAGCGGTGTATTTGCCGGCTTTGCAATTTATTTTGCGCACTGTTGCCTTGGATATGAAAACTTGGGGAATAATTATCGCTTTAACTTTGATTAATATTTTATTAATAGAAATTACCAAATGGTTTTTTATTGCCAAGGATAAAAAGAGAACTTGAAATTTAAAGATTATTTCAATAAAATTTTTTAGAAATATTCGGCAAAAAAATTTTGCGTAAAAATGCAAAATGTTTTAAGCTCAAATTTAATCAATAAAAATATGATAAAAAAGATTAAAAGAATTTATTTGGATTACGCCGCGACTACGCCGGTTGATCCGAAAGCAATAAAGGCGATGCTTCCTTATTTTACAGAAAAATTCGGCAATTCGGCTTCTTTGCATAGTTTTGGCCAAGAGGCGAAATTAGCTTTGGAAAATAGCAGAAAAATTATCGCGGAAACTTTGGGAGCAAAAGCGGAAGAAATAATTTTTACCGGTTCAGCCACGGAAAGCAATAATTTAGCGATTAAAGGACTTGCTTTCGCCAATAAAGCAAAAGGCAAGCATATTATTATTTCCGCGATTGAGCATGATTGCGTTCTAAATAGCGCTAATTGGCTTGAAAAGCAAGGGTTTAGAATAACAAAACTACCTGTTGATAAATATGGCTTGGTTAACCCGAGTGAAGTTGAAAAAGTCATTAAAGATGATACGATTTTAGTTTCCGTGATGCACGCCAATAATGAAATCGGCGCCATTGAACCGATTGAAGAAATTGGAAAAATTTGTCGGGAAAGAGGGGTTTATTTTCATACTGACGCGGCGCAAAGTTTTGGAAAAATAATTATTGATGTTGGTAAAATGAAAATTGATTTACTGACCGGTTCTTCCCATAAAATGTACGGGCCCAAAGGAGCGGCTTTCTTATATATCAGAGAAGGGATTAAAATCGCGCCTATTTTTCATGGCGGCGGGCATGAATTCGGTTTAAGGCCTTCTACGGTAAATATTCCCGCGATTGTCGGCTTCGCGAAGGCGGTGGAAATTTGTCAAAATGAAATGAAAAAAGAATCAGCGAGATTAACAAAATTAAGAGACAAATTAATTAAAAATATTTTAAAAAAAATTCCCGACGCGCGCTTGAATGGCCATCCTAAAAAAAGACTGCCGAATAACATTAATTTTTCTTTTTCTTTTATTGAAGGAGAGTCAATTGTAATAGAGTTAGATTTTTATGGCATTGCCGCTTCCACGGGTTCAGCCTGCTCTTCTCCTAGAGCCGAGCCATGTTCTTTTAGCCTGCGGCTTAAAGCATCAGGAAGCGCACGGTTCTTTAAGGTTGAGTTTGGGCAGATGGACGACGGAAAAAGAGATAAATTATCTTATGAAAATTTTACCGGGAATAATAAAAAAATTAAGGAAAATTTCGCCTTTTAATAAAAATTAAATATTATGTATACAAAAAAAGTTTTAAATCATTTTAAAAAACCTCATAATTACGGAAAAATAAAAAATCCGGACGGCTTAGGAAAAGCGGGAAACATAATTTGCGGCGATACGATGTGGCTTTATATTAAAGTTGGCAAAGATAAAAAAGGCAGAGAAATAATCAAGGATATAAAATTTGAGACATTTGGCTGCGTGGCCGCTATTTCCACGAGTAGTGTTATTACTGATTTAGCCAAAGGAAAAACATTGGCAGACGCGGCGGGAATCAATAAAGGCGAAGTCGTAAAATCTTTAGGAGGATTGCCGCCGGTAAAACTGCATTGTTCGGTTTTGGCGGTTGACGCCCTTTCCGAGGCAATTTATGATTATTTGTCTAAAAATAAAAAAGCAATTTCAGAGGAGCTTCAAAAAAAGCATCAAAGAATAGAGCAGGAGGAAAAAATAATAAGAGAAAAATATAAGGATTGGATCGGGGCCGAAGAAAAAATGCATCAAAATGATTAAAAAAGCGGAAATTTTAAAAAGTAATCCCCCCGCCAATTTTTTTCGAAAAAAAGTGGTGGGGGGTAAAAAAATCATTGTCGGGATGTCCGGAGGATTGGATTCTTCCATCTCTTTGTTATTGCTTAAAAAACAGGGTTGGCAGCCAATCGGAGTTTCTTTAAAATTGCCTGTTTGGAAAGATAAAAAAAATCTTTCGCGGGAAAATGCTTGTTGCAAGAAAGAAGCCGTTGATATTGCCAAAAGCATATGTAAAAAATTAAATGTTCCTTTTTATATTTTAGACGCCGAAAAAGATTTTAAAAAAGAAGTGGTGGATTATTTCATTTCAGAAGTAAAAAATAACAGAACCCCTAATCCTTGCGTTATCTGCAACCGCCATCTTAAATTCAAAAAACTTTTTGAATTCGCTAAAAAAATGAAAGCGAATTTTGTGGCAACTGGCCATTATGCGAAGCTAAGATTTAATCCCAAGACAAAAAAATATGAGCTTTTAATGGCGAAAGATAAACATAAAGACCAAACATATTATTTAAGTTTTTTGCCGCAAAAATGGCTGAAAAAAATTATTTTCCCTTTAAGCGATTACTTAAAAGACGAAGTTTATCAGCTGGCGAAAAAAGAGGGCTTTGATTTTTTTTTCGCAAGAAAACAAAGCCAGGATTTTTGTTTCGCGGCCGGTGAATCTTTAGCTTGTTTTTTGCAAGAAGAAATCGGCAAAAAATCAGGCCTGATTACAGATGCAAAAGGGAAAAAATTAGGAATTCATAATGGTTTGCATTTTTATACGATTGGCCAGAGAAAAGGATTAAAACTGCCGGATGGCCCGTATTTTGTAAAGGGCTTTGATATTTCTAAAAATATTTTAATCGTTACTAAAAATCAAAAAGAAATTATTCAAAAAGAAATCATTCTTTCTCCTTTTCATTTTATTTCAGGCGAATTGCCCAAAAAGAAAATTGAGCTAATGGCAAAAGTTCGTTATCAGCAGTCTTTAAACAAGGCAGCTATTTTTCCGCCAAAGAAAGGCAAATTAAAAATTATTTTTAAAAAAGCGCAAAGAGCGGTAACGCCCGGGCAGTTCTGTATTTTTTACTTGCCCTCCAAAGCTTCAGCGAAGGAGGGTAAAGGCAAAGTTTGTTTGGGCGGGGGAGTGATTAATTAGATTTGATTTGAATTACGATATTTAATTTTATAAAAAAAATTATTCGAGTGGATAGAGGCAATTGCTTCAACCTGTCTATCAGGCAAATAATTGGATTTGTTTTGTTTATTTGTTATAATGCTTTATATGTGTAATATTTATAAAACTCATAATTGTTTGGATTTAAACAAAAATTTAATCGGCCAGAAAGTAAAATTAGCTGGCTGGGTCCATACAAGAAGAGACCATGGTAAGTTGATTTTTATTGATTTGCGAGACCGGTCTGGTTTTATGCAGATGATTTTTCTCCCTAAAAAAGAGAGTTATGAAATGGCGCAGAAATTGCGGCCAGAATGGGTGATTAGCATAGAAGGCATTGTCAATCAAAGACCTAAAGGAATGGAAAATTTTAATTTGCCTTTTAAAAGTGCCAGGCACCAAAAAGAGAACGCTGGGAACCTTTATAGATAAAGGGCTAAGTAAGAGTTTTTAAAATTTACCACGATTTTGAATAATTATATTAATTATGCCGAGACAACCTCGTCAATTTATTACTTCTCAAAATACTCTTTATCATATTGTTTGCCGCGGTAATAATAGAAGAAGAATTTTTAGAAGATCGAGAGATTATAAAAAGTTTTTAACGATTATTATAGAAACAAAGAAAAAATTTCCTTTTTATTTTTATTCCTATAGTTTTTTACCAAATCATTTTCATCTAGAAATTGAAACTCAAGAAATTACCATCTCAAAAATTATGCATCAGATAAATTTTTCTTATGTGAAATATTTTCACCGTCAGTATCAGACCGTAGGTCACCTTTTCCAAGATAGATTTTATAGTAGCGTGATTGATAAGGAATCGTATTTTTGGGAAGTGGGGAGATATATTGATCTTAACGCTGTAAGAGCGGGGTTAACTAAAGGGACGGAGGATTACAAATGGAGCAGTTATTCGGTTTATTGTCAAAAAGATTATGATGGAGATTTAATAGACCGCAAAAGATTTTTGAAATTTGTAGATGAGGATTTAGAAAAAGTAAGGATTGATTATCTAAAATTTGTGGAAGAAGGATTAAAAAAAGAGGAAAAGCCTTCTTTCCCTCTCAATGATAAAATGTTTTAAGATGACTGTTTAATTAGATTAATTTTGGTCAAAATCGTGGTAAATTTAAAAAATCGTCTTTCTCGCCTTTATTTGCAATGCTTATTAGCCACCTCTTTTCGGTGCCTGGCACTGGTTTACTGGTTATTAGCCACCTCTTTTCGGTGCCTGGCACTGGTTTAACTGGTTTAAATTTTCCAATTTAGTTTTTACGGAATCAATCTTTTAACGTCTCGTGGAAATAAAATTGCTTCTTTAATACTATTGAGCTCTAGAATTTTTTGTATTAAGCGCTCTGATCCCATGCCCCAGCCCCCATGTGGTGGTAGGGCATATTTGAAGGTATCTAAATAGAATTCCATTCCATCAGGTTTAATTTTTTTCTTTTCCATATTCTCAATTAATTGTTTATATATATGTATTCTTTGACCACCAGTAACTATTTCCAATCCTTTAAATAATAGATCAAATCCGCAGGTTTCTTCCGGGTTTTCTTCACTTGGCATTGTGTAAAAGGGTTTTTCAGACCAAGGATAGTGAGTGATAAAGATAAAATCCGAATTAAATTTTTCCCTAGCATATTTTCCTGCCAACCTCTCTCCTTCAGGGTCAATATCAGTATTTTCTGGGATGGTATAATTATATTTTTCCTTGATTATTTTTTTTATCTCTACTAATTTAACGCACGGAATTTGATCTGGCACCCCTGAGATTTTTATATTATACATATCCAAATACGGTTTCCCCTCTTTTTCTATTATTAAAAACATTTTCTTCACTACACGGTTTAGCATGTTAATAATATCATAAAAATTTTTAATAAAACCCATTTCCGCATCTAAGCTTACATATTCATTTACATGCCTCGTGGTAAAATGCGGTTCCGCCCTGAAAGCAGATCCTATTTCAAAAACTCTCTCAAATACGCCAACCATAATTTGTTTGTAGAATTGGGGACTCTGAGCTAAAGTAGCCTCTTTATCAAAATATTTTATTTTAAAGAAATTTGCTCCTCCTTCTGTGGCAGCGCCTAATATTTTAGAAGTTTTAATTTCAGTAAATCCTTCTTCTCTCATTACGGTTTCATAGCCCTTCAAAAGAATATCATATAGTTTAAATATTGCCTGAACCTTTGGATGTCTTAAAGAAAGTGTGCGGTGATCAAGGAGAGTTGGTAAATTCAAATTTAAATCATTTTTTGCTAAATCAAAGGGAATATCTTCTGTTATGTTTGAAACAATCTCTAATTTTTCTCCTTGTATCTCAAAACCGTATTTTGATCTAGGTTCTTTTTTGGCTATTCCTTCTATGGCCACTGCCTCGCCGGTTTTTGTCCCTATATTTTTGCTAAAAACAACCTGTATCGTGCCGGTGTAGTCTTGGACTATCAAAAATACAATATTCCCTAGATTTCTCATATTTAAAACCCGGCCTTTTATTAAAACTTTTTTACCGTCGTTTTCTTGGATTTGGTTGATTAATATTCTTTCCATAATTTTGATTAAAATGTTTTTATTATAGTATCATTTTTTGCGTATTAAGAAAAGTGAGGTCTTACTGAAATAGTATTTTTATGATATAATTTTTTATGTATAGACATGCTCGGGGTATTTGAATATGGCGTGTCGCCCCCCATGGGATTACGGATTAATGGCAATTTATAAGAGAGAATCTAAAAAAATAATTGCACATAAAAATAGAAAAGCCGAAGATTATTGATTTACTAAATCTATGGAAAATTTAAAGATTAAAAATGTTGATAAAGTTTCTAGTCAGGAGCTTTTTAGGTTGATTGTTTTAGTTCATGGTTTAGCCTTATCTGATAATAGTGGTATTAGTATCCCCAAGAAGGGGGACGCCCTTCCTCGTCTTGAACTATTAATTGGAAGCGGGGGAAACAGAAGACACACCACAGGACGAGTTAATATAAAAAGCCCCATTGTTTTTAATAAAAATTTTCTTATAGGAATAATTAATTCAAAGAAAGTGGAAGTTCCTACAATAAAGCACGAGAGTTTTATCGGAGACACTAATAATTTTACTTTTTCTCCGGTGAGAGTAAATGGTCCGAGTTTGGTATTAGATTGGCGAGTATTTTGTTGTTATAAATGCAAATTTTGTTTTAAGGAGGCAGATTGGGAGATGAGGCGCATTAATGCTATTATTTCAAAATCTCCAGAAGAGAATCTTCGCGAAATTTTAGACTATCTCGAAAAGAATGCCAAATCCCTTTATCAATATAAAACAATATGGTTGTGTACAGGAAGTAATTCTGCTCCAGAAAGGGAAATAGATGAACACGCTACTTTAATTAAGAAACTTCGAGAGATAGGATTCAAGAATGGAATTTTTATAAGTATGGTTATTCCTAAAAATATACTTCACGACCATAAAAAAAGAATGGAGACTTTCCGTTATTTAAAGAAAATAGGACTGGATAGGTTTAATTCAGGAATGGAATTAGTAAGTCCTCATTTTAGGAGAAAATATATTACAGGCTATAAAGGATCGTTAACCGTGGAAGATTATTATAAAGTTTTAGGAGATGCTACAACAATATTTGGCAAAAATGTTGGGTCTTGTGTTCTAATTGGTTTAGAACCTCACAAAAACAGCAGAGAGGGGCTGAGGATGCTTGCCGAAAAAGGCGTACAACTTGTACCCACTATTTATACTAGCTTTGTCAATTTCCAACTTAAAAACAAAATTTACGGCTCAATAGACGATTTTATAGAGACAAATCTCTGGTTTAAGAATTTGGTTGAAAAATATAATATGGAAATTTTTGAAAGTATTTTCGGGCTTATCTAAAATGATGGGAGCGCCATCTGAATTAGACCCAAAACAATTAAAAGAATTAAATATAAAAGAAGTTTAGAGTTTTGATTTAGTATGAATTTTAAAAGTAATATTGTAAAAATTCGGACAATTTATATTTCTGATGCAAAAAAACTTTTGAAATTTTTTCATGATTTAGTGATATCTGATTCGGAACGCGTTGAGCGCTTAAAAGATGTTAAAAAAATAAATCTTCAAAAAGAAATTTATTGGATTAAGCATAGAAAAAGAGCGGAAAAAAATAAAGAAATGTTTATTTTTTGTTGTGAAGTTAATGGTAGAATTGTTGCCGAAGGTGAAATTGAAAGGGAAAAACGCTGGATAGAGAAGCATGTCGCGGAAATTCGCTTTGGTATTTTGCCAGGGTATGAAAAATTAGCCATAGAGATGATAAAACAGCTTATAAAAAAAGCGAAGGAAAATAAAATTAAGGTTTTAATTTTTTTTCATCTCGCCACTCAAAAAACAGCACTATCTATAATGGGGAAATTGGGTTTTTCAAGGGTTGGGATTATAAAAAATTATTATAAACGAGACGGTCATTATATCAGCAGGGTATATATGGTAAAAAATTTCTAATTTATATTTTATGTTAACTTATAGCCAAGTTAAAAAAAATCCGCAGGTTTTGGAATTTATTAAAGCGACAGAAATAGCGGCTGGAGAGTTAAGTTATACCGATCATGGCATAAGGCATGCTCAATTAGTTGCTGATAGAGCCAGAACTATTGCCATAGAAGTTGGCTTAAGCAAGAAAGAGCAGGAGTTATCGGCGATAGCCGGTTTTTGCCATGACATGGGGATGTTTTTAGGCAGAAGCGAACATCATTATTGGGGTTCTCTGGTTTTTAGCCAGATTTTTTTAGGAAAGATTCCGACTGACGATTTGGTCACGGTGATGCAGGCAATAGTTAATCACGATAAAGAAGGCGTGATAATTTTAAATAAAATTTCAGCAATTTTAATTTTGGCCGATAAGGCGGATGTGCATAAAAGCAGGGTCATAGAAAAAGATATGAAAAAAGTAAAAAAAGACATTCATGATAGGGTGAATTACGCGGTTGAAGAAATTAGATTAAGCTTTAAAGATAATAATATCATTCTTAAATTGAAAGTTGACGATAAATTTGTTCCGGTAATGGAATATTTTGAAATTTTTACGCCCAGAATGGCTTATTGCCGCAGCGCCGCTCAATATTTAGGTTATAAATTCGGCTTAGAAATAAATAATTTTAAATTATTATAACACCCAGTGAAATAATTTCACGGAATAAAAAAATGTATTTATCCCAATTGCAAAAATATAGTTTATTGCAATGTTATTCCAGTAAAATCAAGGCATATCCCAAAAAAGATTTGCTTAAATTTTATAATCATCAAAAAACAAAGCCGAAAGAAATTCAAAAAGTAATTACTAAAAGCGTCGAACGTTTAATTAAAAAAGAATTATTAGTCGGTTATGGCGAACATACTTCTCATAAATGGTATATCAAAGAGATAAGATTGACGCCAAAAGGTAGACGAATAGCTAAAAAGTTAAGAGGCGAACAGCAAAAATTGCCTTTAAAATAAATTTTAATTTTTAACTTTGAGGATAATTATGAAAACACAAAAAAAAATTATTATCATCATGGCCTTGGCTATAATGCTGTCGCCATTTTTAACTAAAGCTGATGGCGGATTTTTTCCGTCTCCAAATTATTATGTTTATGAAACAGAACAAAAAGCGGTTATTTTTCATGAAAAAGGGGTAGAAACTTTGATTATTTCAACTGCTTTTCAGGGCAACGCGAAAGATTTTGGATGGGTTATTCCAGTGCCCAATAGGCCGGACGTTGATAAATCAAGCGATGAACTTTTTACTTCTTTGGCTAATTTAACTGCCCCTACGGGAGGGTATTATCCGCAAGAGATAGGGTTTGGCCTTACTGATTCAGTCAAGGCGCCGGGAGTAGATATTATAGAAACTAAAAAAGTAGAATATTATGATGTCACTGTTTTGAAAGCCAGTGAAAGCAATTCTTTGGTTGATTGGCTGAAAAAGAATAATTACCAATTTCCTGAAGAAGCGGCATATCTTTTTGATGATTATATTAAAAATAATTGGTATTTTGTAGCTGTTAGAATTGACGCGTCAAATATAGGTTCTAATATTGAACAACAATTAAAAACTGGCCACGCGGTACCTATAAAATTGGTTTTTAAATCTAAAAATATTGTTTATCCCATGAAAATTTCCGGCATTCAAAAATATTTTAAGCAATATCCTTATGAGATGGAAAACCCCTTTTTGGGCATAAATGAGAGCGAACAGGTTTTAATTGAAAGAATGCCGTCTCAATATTATCCTTATCGCGATAATATTTCAGTTTTACTTTATATTTTTTCTGATCATAAAAAAGAATTGCCTAAATTTTCTACGCAATACGCCAGCTGGATAAAATCTAAAGAAATTGGCAGGTTGGCTACTGACAGCGTAGGAAACCCATGGATTAAGACAGGGGCAAAAAAATATTATTTAACCAAACTTTACGGTTCTATGTCTGTGTCAGAAATGAATTATGATTTATTCCCCCGTAACGCGGAAAATAATAAGGCGGTTAATGCCGGTACCTCTGATTGGCAGAAAATTTTAATTAATATTTTATTTTTTATATTTTATTTAACTATTTTTTCTTTATTAGCTATTTTATCGCCATTTGGTATGATTTTTATTGCCTCCACTTTGATTCAGTTTTTGAGCAAATTAAAAATCGCGCGTATTATAGCTTGGGTTTTTCAGATATTAATATTTATATTATCGGTTTTTGTAGGATTCTTTTGGTTAATTTTGGGAATGTCGGAAGAATTGAGTATTATAAATATTTATTCATATTCTTATTCCTATAAGCCGTATATTTTTATCGCTTTAGTTGTTGTTTATTTAATTTTTATTATAGTTATGCTGGGAACAATGTTATTTCAAATGGTTTTAAGGAAAAGAGAAAAAGAATTAAATAATAGTAAAAATATTAAACTTAAAGAGTCGAAAAAATTAAAAATTAATAATTATTAATATTATGGCTATCCCTAAAAAAATTCAAAATTTTTTGGAAAAAAGTAAAGTTAAATACGAAACAATTACCCATAAAACCGTTTATACCGCTTATGATTTGGCCCAGACTTTGAAAACTAAATTGCAGGAAATTTCCAAAGCTTTAATCGTGAAAACGGAAAAAGGTTACACGATTGTTGTTTTGCCCGCTTCAATGATGCTTGATTTGAACAAATTAAAAAAGATTTTAAAGGCAAAAAAAATAGAAATTGCCAAAGAAGGAGTGATGAAAAAAATTTTTAAAATTAAACCCGGCACTTTAATGCCTTTCGGCGCTTTGTATAAAACGCCTGTTTTAATGGAAAAAAGTTTGGCCAAGGCCAAAAATATTATCACTCACGCGGGCAGTTATACGGATTCAGTTAAAATAAAAATGGCTGATTTTTTAAAATTAGAAAATCCAACTCAGGGAATTTTTGGCAAAAAGAAAGAAATTAAAAAGAAAAAAGCGACAAAGAAGAAATAATTGTTAAATTAGCTATGTACGAAATAAAATTAGACCAATTTGAGGGGCCTTTGGATTTACTGCTTCATTTAATAGAAGGCCAAAAATTAGATATTACTCAAGTTTCTTTGTCTAAAATCGCTGACCAATATATAGAATATTTGGACCGGGCAAAAGATTTGAAACCAGAAGAATTAGCTGATTTTTTAGTGATCGCGGCCAAATTGCTTTTAATTAAGTCGCGCGCTTTATTGCCGGTAAGGGGAGATGAAATAGAAAAAGAAGGCTTTGAGCTGGAGGCGCAATTAAGAATTTATAAAAAATACATAGAAATATCAAAAAAACTGCACAAAATAATTTTGAAAAAAAATTTTTCTTTTCCTCGGCAAAAAACTGTTTCCTTTTCCGCTTTCATCGCGCCGGAAAATATAGATAAAAATATTTTATTTAATGTATTCGCTAAAGTTTTAAAAAATTTAGAGCCATTGGTAAAAATACCAAAAGAAACTATCCGTAGAGTTTTTTCTTTAAAGGAAAAAATTAAAGAAATTCAAGCCGTAATTTTTCAAAACGCCAAGATTAAATTTAATCATTTAATTAAAGAAACTTCTTCAAAAATAGATATTATTATAAGTTTTTTGGCTTTATTGGAATTAGTTAAGCAGAGGGTTGTTGTTGTTGTCCAAGAAGAAAGCTTTGAAGAAATTACTATCAGCAGAAATGGAATTGAATGAGTGATTGAATAATAATCGCGATTCCGATATTGACAGCAGTGTCATTTATAAAAATAAGTTTGCATATAAAATTTTATGCCGCAAAATTTAAAATCAAGATTAGAAAGTTTATTGTTCATATCTTCCCAACCAATCTCCCTAAAGAGATTGGCCCATCTTTTAGAAGCGGGGGAGGATGACATAGAAAAGACAGCGCGAGAATTATTAGAAGAATATAAGTCGCAAAATAGAGGAATACAAATTACTGAAAATGGGAAAAAAATAGAAATGGTCACTCATCCGGAAAATGCTAAGTTAGTTCAAAATTTTTTAAAAGAAGAATTAAGCGGCGAGTTAACGCCGGTTGGCTTGGAAACTTTAACTATTATCGCTTATCGCGGCCCAATCAGCAAATTAGAATTGGAGCAAATAAGAGGAGTTAATTGCAGTCTAATTTTAAGAAATTTAATGATTAAAGGATTAATAGAAGAAGAGCGCGATGAAAAAATGATGGCCATAAAGTACAGAGCCACTCTTGATTTTATGCATTATCTGGGAATTAATAAAATTGAAGAGCTTCCTGATTATCAAAATCTGCATAATCATGAGAATCTTGTTAAATTATTGGAGAAAGAATAGTATGATTTTAAAGATAATAATCAGCGGTTTTATTTTAACGCCTTTTCTATTGATTTTTTCCGTCAAGCCGGCGATTAAACCCATTAATAAGATTAATATTAAAACTGAAAGTTCTATCAGCGCCGATGGCCAAATTGACGCGGAAAATTTTAAATTTCTTCCGGTTATAAAAGACAGAGAAAATATTGAAACAGAATTAGAAAATAATTTATTTTTTACCAGCGCGGCGGTCGCGATCGTGGCTGCGGATCAGCAGCAATTAGTTTACAAAAAAAATATTGAGCAAAGATTTCCCATCGCCAGCCTGACTAAATTAATGACCGCCATTATTTTTATTGAATCAGGAATTGATTTGAATAAAGAAATTATTTTTAGCGAAGAAAACAATGAAGACCTTAAAAATTATTCTTTGCCGATAGAAATAATAGAAAAAATTTATGTTGAATCCGGAGATACTCTTAAAGTAAAAGATCTTTTGTACTCAACCCTGATTGGTTCAGCCAATAACGCCGCTTTGGCTTTAGCTGAGGCCAGCGGCTTGGGCAAGAAAGAGTTTATTAAGCGAATGAATGAGAGAGCGCAATCTCTGGGGTTAAAAAATACTTTTTTTAAAGAGCCGACCGGCTTGGACCTCGGCAATGTTTCCACTGCTTTAGAAATTGCCAAATTGGCTGATTATGCCTTTAAAAATGATTTGATAAAAAAAGTAACCACTGCTTCGGAATATTCTTTTCAGACCTTAACAGCTAAAAAATGGTGCACAGTAAGAAATACAAATTGGCTTGTAAATAATTTAGAAGGTTTGTTCGGCAGCAAAACCGGATATTTAAGAGAGGCGGGATGTTGCGTGGTCGCGGGAGTCAGCAATAAAGATAAAAAATTTATTATCATCTTAATGGGAGCTAAAGACAGCCAGACGAGATTTGAGGAACTAAAAAAAGCGGCTGATTGGGCATTGAGTTTATAAATAGATAAATATTTTTTTTGATTTTTTATTTTAAATTTTATATAATAATTTAATGGCTCAGTTTTTTACCATGCTAATCGCCATGATGCCGATCAGCGAATTGAGGGGGGCAATTCCCGTTGCTTTAGGAATTTATCACTTAAGCATTCCCGAAGCCTTTTTTTACGCGGTAGTAGGAAATATATTGCCTGTTTTTTTAATTCTTTGGCTCTTGGGGCCGATTTCTAATTTTTTAGCAAAAAAATCTAAAAGAGCGGAATTTTTTTTTCATTGGCTTTTTGAAAGAACAAGAGTTAAAAATCATCATAATTTTAAACGTTGGGGGGATTTGGCGTTAATTCTTTTTGTGGCTATTCCCTTGCCAATGACTGGCGCTTGGTCGGGAGCTTTGGCGGCTTTTATTTTTGACATTCCTTATTGGCGGGCGATAAGTTTAATTTTTACAGGGGTGTTAATTGCCGGTTTAATTGTTACTTTGGCGACAACGGGAACATTTTCTTTTTTAAAAATAATTTTGTAATTTTTGGACTAAAATTAAATTTATGCCTAAAATGATTTTTATCGCTAATTGGAAAATGAACCTTGGCTTGAAAGAAACAGTAATTTTAATCAAGCAATTGTTAGGTGGGCTTAAAAAAATTAAAAATAACTTGGAAATAGTTATTTGTCCTTCTTTCACTGTTTTGTCGGAGGCATCTAAATTATTAAAAAAAGGCAATATAAAATTAGGCAGCCAAGATGTTTTTTGGGAAGAAAAAGGCGCTTATACCGGTAATATTTCACCAAAAATGTTAAAAGAAATAGGTTGTGAATATGTGATTATCGGCCATTCCGAAAGAAGGCAGTATTTAGGAGAAACAGATGAAATGGCGCATCAAAAAATAAAAGCTGCTATCAAAGAAGGATTAATCCCTATTCTTTGCGTGGGTGAAACATTTGAAGAGCGCCAAGAGGGGCAAAAAGATTATATTATTATTAAGCAGGTGACAAAAGCTTTGGAAGGAATTTCTTTGTCTCGCGGACAGAAGATTATAATCGCGTATGAACCGGTTTGGGTGATTGGCAGCGGCCAAGCAGTTAAACCAGAGGAGGCTGAATATACCAATCAGATAATAAAACAGAGCTTGATAGATTTGTACCCTCGTGATATAGTTGAACAAAATTTTAGAATTATTTATGGCGGAAGCGTTGACAGCAGTGTTATAAAATCATTTGTTGAGCGGTCTGTCATTGACGGTGTTTTGGTCGGCGGCGCAAGTTTGAAAACAAAAGACTTTATAAAAATGATAAATAAAATTCACCCCGTTAAATAATTTCGCTTCTACTGAAATTTCCCAGGGGGATTTAACGGGGTAAAATTAAATTATGTTAATAGGTATAGATGTTTTATTAAAAAAAGCCAGGAAAGAAGGATACGCGGTCGGCGCTTTTGATGTTTATAATTTAGAGACTGCCTTAGGATTAGCTAATGCAGCCATAAAAAAGAAATCCCCTATTATTATGATGGTTTCAGAAACCACGATTCAATACGCCGGCATTAAACCCATTACTCATATTGTTTCTACTATTGCAAAAAATTTAGCCGTGGGGGTTCCTGTGGCTTTGCATCTTGACCACGGCAGAAATTTCGAGTCAGTGAGTGAATGCATTAAGGCGGGGTTTACCTCGGTTCATATTGATGCTTCAAATTTGCCTTTTGATGAGAATATTGCTATTACTAAGCAAGCGGCGCTTTTCGCGCATAAAAATAATATTTGGATTCAGGGGGAACTTGGCCCTATCGCCGGCGAGCATACAGTCGGCAAAGAGTATAAAGGGGAATTGCCAAAAACCAATCCGGATTTAGTGAAAAAATTTATTGAAGAAACAGGAATAGATATGTTAGCAATTGCCGTTGGTCCGACGCATGGGATGTATATTAACGAAAGGATTGATTTTAAACTTTTAAAAAAAATTCGTAAAATGACTAACATTCCTTTGGTTTTGCATGGTTCTTCGGGAGTTCCTGACGATGAAATAAAGGAAGCTGTCAAAATAGGAGTTAGTAAAATTAATGTAGGCACGGCCATACGTTTTGCTTTTAGCGAGGCTTTGCGAAAAACAGTTAAAGAATCGCCTAAAGATTTGATTGATGTCAGAAAATTACTTACCCCTTCCATTGAAGCGGTTCAAAAAGTAGTTGAAGAAAAAATAGAATTATTCGGCAGCGCCAATAAAGGATGATTTTTTAATATTTATGCTTTACGATATCATTCCCATAGTAATTATTTTTCTTTGTTTAACCGGAATAATTGTTATTTATTTCCGAAAAATTTCTTATGTGGCTACGATTGACATTCAACAATTGCCAAAAGAACAACAAGCTGAAGTCAAAAAAACTTTGATTGAAAAAAGAGTGGAAGAAAAAATTAAAAATTTAAACTTAAAAGTGAAAAATGGATTTTTGCCGATATTTAAATTTTTAAAAAAGCATTACCAATCAGCAAGAAGCAGGATAAAAAAAATAGAAGAAGAATACAAGCAAAAGCACCTTTTTTTGATTAAAAAACAGCCCCAGATGGCTCAGCAAAAAATTCAAAATTTATTAGAAGACGGAGAGAAGCTGGCAAAAGAAGAAAATTTAATAGAGGCGGAAAAAAAGTTTATAGAAGTAATAAGCATAGATCCTAATAATATTGAAGCTTATCGCAATTTAGGCAGGCTTTATTTGAAACAAAAAAATTTTATTAATGCCAAAGAAACTTTTGAGCATACCTTAAAATTGCTTATTAAGTCGTACCATTGGTGGGATGGATTAAGAAAAAAAGAAAATAATTTTTTTTCTCCTAAAATTAACAGCCAGATATCTTCCATTTATTTAGATTTAGGGGGGGCCTATAAAAAAATACAAGATAATGAAAAAGCTTTGGAAAGTTACAAGAAGGCCGCTGAAATAGAGCCGAACAACCCTAAAAACCTTGATTTTTTGATAGAGATGGGTATAATGTTTAAAAAGAAAAAAATAGTTGAAAAAGCTTTGGCAGACTTAAAGAAAGTCAATCCGGAAAATGAGAAGATAAAAGAGTTTGAAGCTCGTTTAGAAAAAATGTAAAGAATATTTGAAATTTTTAAAGCGTCTATGTAGCTCAGTGGTAGAATTATATTCTTCATAGAAATTGGTTGACCAATATCAAATTAGTTTTATAATTAGTTTTTTAAAAAATAAATTAATAAGTTTATTGCCGTTGTAGCTCAGTGGTAGAGCAACTCCATGGTAGCGCATAATTACTGCCCATTGTCGTGGAAACACTACAATGAATCCCGAATAACGGTTAAAGGTTTGCACAAAACTAAGACCGTAGCGCGTAATGCGCTCGAACGACTGACAAGGGGAGCTAAATCATTTTGATAAGCTCAAGATACAGTCTATCCCTCTTATAATGTGCCGAGTAAAAAGAGGTGTAAGTGAAGGAGTAGGTCCGCGGTTCAAATCCGCGCAACGGCTCCATACCCATAAAGTTAAAATGAAAATTATAATTATAAGGGGTAGATATCAAAGTGGGCAAATGAGACGCGCTGTAAACGCGTTGCCTTCGGGCTTCGCAGGTTCGAATCCTGCTCTACCCACCATTTAAAATCAATAAGATTTGGTACGGGGTGAAAATTTTACCCGGCCCATTTAAATATATAAAAAATGGAAAAAGAAAAAGTTTTTGGCTACGAATTGCTTTTGGACCTTTACCAATGCAATTCCGAAACCATTCGTTCGGTTAAAAAATTGCAAGAATTCGTCGATTCATTATGCAAATTATTAAAAATGAAAAAATACGGCGAAACCTTTCTTCCTTATTTCGGCTTGAATAAAATTCACACGGCAGGATATTCTTTACTGCAATTCATTGAAACAAGTTCTATTACCGGCCATTTCTCGGAAAATCACAACAAATGTTATATTAATATTTTTAGCTGTAAGAAATATAATGAAAAGAAAACGGAAAAATTCGCAGCAGATTTTTTTGAAGCTAAAAAATGTAAAAGCAGATTTATCACCAGAGAATAAATAATTTTTTATCAAAATTTTTATTTGCCGGTATGGTTTAATGGTGAAGTCCCCCGCCTTTTATGCCAAGGTAGCTCAAGGGTAGAGCAATGGTTTTGTAAACCATAGGTTGGAGGTTCGATCCCTCTCCTTGGCTTAAAAGGTGGGGGGATAAACAGCAGGTCGTCGGTTCGAATCCGACCATCAGCTTATCGGTAAATGGCGAGGGATAAACCATAGTTTGGAGGCGAGAATCGGTTCCTTGATTTATTTTGGTAAAAAAATATTATAAATTCATTATTATTTAATAATTTTATGTCACAAGAAAATTTAATAAAATTAGCTTGCAGTGAATGCAAAAGAATTAATTACCATACCACCAGAAACAAAAAAAAGCTCAAGAAAAAGTTGGAATTAAAAAAATATTGCAAATGGTGCCGGAAAAGCACTTCGCATAAAGAGGCGAAATAATTTTTTCCGAACTAATTATTTGTTGTTGATTATAAATTGTTGTTATTTAAGGGGGCGTAGTTAAGTGGTATAATAGTGGTCTCCAAAACCACGGTTGGGGGTTCGATTCCCTCCGCCCCTGCCATGGGCAAACTAATAACTTGCAACTTTAAAATTGAAAATAAATTAAATACTCCGCGTATTTTCAAAATATTCGGAGTATTTTATTATCAAGCGAGTAAGAGAAAAAAAATCTATTAAGATTTTCATTTTCCAGCGAGCGTGGATAATACAGGGTTAATACTCTTTATTTAATTTTGATTACAAATAATAAAAAACGAATAGAAATAAGCTATTTGTTTTTTATTATTTCTATATTTTTAAGGACGATTCGCGTAAGATTTATTTATTTTTTATGATATAATATAAAATATGCCTAAAAAAAATATTATTAAAAAAATGAGCCGGCGGGAAAAACTGAAATATTATGAAACCTTGGAATTTCCCAAAGGATTTTTATGGGGCGCGGCGACTTCTTCTCATCAAGTTGAAGGAGATAACAAGAATAATGATTGGTGGGTATGGGAAAACGATAAGAAATATAAAAGATTTCATTCCGGCAAAGCGGCTAATCAGCACGAACTTTATGAAAATGACATAAAATTAATTAAAGAACTTAATCAAAACAGCCATCGTTTTTCTATTGAATGGAGCAGGATAGAGCCTAAAGAGGGAGTGTGGGATTTTAGTGAAATAAAGTATTACAAAAATGAATTGGAAATAATGAAAAAATCCGGATTGAAAACAATGGTTACTTTACATCATTTTACCAATCCCGTCTGGTTTGCCCAAAAAGGAGGATTCGCAAAAAGAAAATCTATTTTTTATTTTCAGCGCTATGTAAATTTTATTGTAGAGCAACTTGGCAACTTAGTTGATTTTTGGATTACGATTAATGAGCCGGGTGTTTATGTCTCGCAGTCTTATTTGAATGGCGTTTGGCCTCCGCAAATTAAAAATAAATGGCAGGCGCTGAAAGTGTATTTAAATTTGGCGCGCGGCCATAAAAAAGCGTATAAATCAATCCATAAAATTTATAAAACAAAAAAGTGGGGCGAAGCAAAAGTGGGGATTGCTCAAAACACGATCTCAAGCCATTCTTACCATCCTTATTCTTTCGGGCCATTCATTGTCATTACTTTTATCAATTGGCTTTGGAATCATTCTTTTTTTTGGCTAACCAAGGGAAAACACGATTTTTTAGGCATTAATTATTATTTTCATTTCCGCATTAATAGCTCGGTTTTAAAAACTTTTGATTTTTTTATTAATACTTATATTGAGCATCGGGAGATGTCTAGTGTTGGCTGGGAAGTTTATCCCGAAGGCATTTTTAACGTGCTTTTGGATATGAAAAAATATAAATTGCCGATTTATATCACTGAAAACGGCATTGCCACGGTTGATGAAAACAAACGTTCCCGCTATCTCGTGGCTTATTTAAAAGAAATTTATCACGCTATTTGCGCCGATGTTCCGGTCAAAGGTTATTTTTACTGGGCTTTAATAGATAATTTTGAGTGGGAAAAGGGTTTTGAACCGCGTTTCGGATTAATTGAGGTAAATTATAAAACATTTGAAAGAAATATCCGCTCTACGGCTCGGGTTTATTCCAGAATTTGCCAAGAAAATAGCATTAAACCGTACTTATTAAAATTTTTGGGCCACGGGATCAGTCCGAAAGATATAAAAGGAGGGTTAAAATAAATTATGTCTTGGCTAATAATCGTTGTTGTCGCTTATTTTCTCATTGCCATTGCCTCGGTCATTGATAAGTATTTGATTTCAAAACGTCTGCCTCAGCCGGTTGTTTACACTTTTTTTATTGGCCTTTCGAGCGGCATGGTTTTGCTTTTAATTCCTTTCGGGTTGCTTAAGTTTCCTTCTCTTTTTATTATTTTTTTAAGTTTTATTTCCGGCGCCAGTTATGTTTTCGCGCTTTTTTATTTTTTCAGCGCTTTAAAAAATAACGAAGCGACGAAAATTATGCCTTATGTCGGCGGGTTTCAGCCGATTTTTATTCTTGTGCTTTCTTATTTTTTTCTTAACGAAAGATTAAACAATAATCAACTAATCGCTTTTGGATTTTTGGTTATCGGGACTATTTTAATAACTTCGCATTTTAATCCGGTAAAAACCTTAAGGGAAAAATGTTTTTTAAACGCTTTTATTGCCACGGTTTTATTCTCTTTATCTTATTTTTTAACTAAGTTTGTTTACAATCTCCATCCTTTTTTTTCCGCTTTTATTTGGATAAGAATGGGCTCTTTTCTGGCTGTTTTGTCCTTTTTGATTTTTAAAGAAAATCAAAGAAAGATTTTCAACACCTTGAAAGCCAGAGAAGGCAAAAGAAATAGCACGGGTTTTATTTTTATTTTCGGCCAAACGTGCGGCGCTTTCGGTTTTTTTCTTGTTAATTACGCCATTAAATTAGGCAGTGTTTCTTTAACTAACGCTTTTCAGGGTTTGCAGTACTTTTTTTTGCTAATCATAGTTTTAATTCTTTCAAAAAAATTTCCGAAAATTATTAAAGAAGATTTCAGCCATAAGATTTTAATCCAAAAAATCGCGGCGATTGTTTTTATTGTTTTGAGTTTATTATTTTTATCCTTATGAAAATAAAAAATAAAAAAATAATAATTTTAATCATTGTTTTTTTGTTGATGATAATTTTTATTTATCAATTGGATTTTACGCCAAAAAAAATTGACTATGGAGTTTCTTTCAGTCCGCTCCAAGCGGAGAGGTTGGGATTGGATTGGAAAAAGGCGTATTTGTCTATTTTTGACGATTTAAAAGTTAGCCGTTTGCGCTTAAGCGCTTATTGGAATACGATTGAAGCCGAACAAAATATTTTTAATTGGCAGGATTTGGATTGGCAAATGGAAGAAGCGAAAAAAAGAGAAGTGAAAGTTGTTTTAGTTATCGGTCGCCGGGTGCCGCGCTGGCCGGAATGCCATGACCCATCATGGCTGAATGATTTATCTAAAGAAGAACAGGAAGAAAAAGTTTTGAATTTAATCAAAGAAGAAATTGAACATTTTAAAAAATACGACAATATTGTCGCCTGGCAAGTGGAAAATGAGAGATTGTTTTCTTCTTTTGGCGCTTGCGCTAAATCAAGCCGCGCTTTTTTAAAAAGAGAAATTGATTTTGTCAAATCATTGGATAATCGCCCGACAATTACCACTGATAGCGGCGAGTTGAGTTTTTGGTTAGGAACATCGGGATTATCCGACATTTTAGGTACGACAATCTATTCCAAAGTTTATAATCGTTATCTTGGCTATTTCCGCCACATTTATCCTCCTTTTTGGTATTACTTAAGGACGGTAATGGCAAGGCGAATTTTTGGCAATCAAAAAGTTATCGCCAGCGAATTGCAGGCCGAGCCGTGGGAAGCCGGGCAGCCATTGAAAGAGATGAGTTTAGAATCGCAAAACAAAGCTTTTAATCTAAAAGATTTTAGAGACAATTTATTTTTGGCGGAAAAATCTGGTTTTGATGAAATTTATTTTTGGGGCGCGGAATGGTGGTATTGGCTGAAAGAGCGGGGCGATGATTCTTTTTGGCTGGAGGCAAAGAATATTTTTTCAAAATAATTAATTCATTGTTTGACAAGTGTATTAAGAAAGAGATAATATAAAATTATATTTTTTATGCCAATATTGGAAATAAAAAAATATCCCGACCCCATTTTAAAACAAAAGGGTGAAATCGTAAAAAAAGTTAATACGGAAATCAAGAAATTAGCCTCAAAAATGCTGGCGACAATGTATCAAAACCAAGGACTTGGTTTAGCGGCCCAGCAAGTAGGCGTGGCAAAAAGAATTTTGGTCTGCGATATCGGCGAAGGGCCTTTGGTTTTAATTAATCCCAAGATTTGCGGTAAAAAAGGAAAAGTTTCAATGGAAGAAGGGTGCTTAAGTTTTTCTGGCCTTTTCGTGGAAGTAAAAAGAGCCAAGGAAGTTGTGGTTAAATTTTTGGATTTGGAAGGAAAAAAAATAAAAATTAGAGCTAAAGATTTACTGGCTCGAGTTTTACAGCATGAAATCGACCATTTGGACGGTATTTTATTTATTGACCGGGTCGGTTTTTGGAAAAGAAGAAAAATATTAAAAATATTTAAAAAAAAGTAATCCTTTTCTTATTTTAATGAAAATAAAAGAAAAGGAACGAGGAAATAAAATGGAATTGACCGCGCAACAGCTTAATTTAATGATCTTAGCCGCTTTATGGGCGTTGCCATGGAAAGGCGTGGCTTTGTGGAAAGCAGCTCAAAACAAACACAAATGGTGGTTTATCGCTTTGCTTGTCGTAAATACTTTGGCGATTTTGGAAATCATTTATATTTTTTATTTTTCCAAAAAAAAAGAAGAGTCGCGAATTAAGGATAATTAAGGCGAATTATAAAAAATAAAATAATTTTAAAATTTTTACGTTTCTTTTAAAAAGTACCCCGCGATTTATCCAGAGTATTTCCATAACAAAGGATAATTTAATAATTATTATTTAAAAAAGAAAAAATATGAAAAATCTAAAAACAAAATTAAAAAAAGCTTTGCCATTACTTATGGCGATCAGTTTATTTTTTTTCGCGGCGCCAATTTTAGCGGTTGAAGATGGTGAAGCTATTGATTCAAGCGAGTCAATAATTGAAGCCAATGAGATGATTCATTATGTGATGGCAGTTCAGTGGGGGAATGTGCGAGGTGATGCTACCAGCAATGAAAAAACTAATTTTGACGGTTCAATTGCGATTAGCAATAACACAGAAGCCAGCAATTTAGGAAGAATCAGTTTAATTAGAACATTGCTTTTTGAAGACCATGATCAAATTTTAACCAAAACTCCAAACGTTTCTTGGCAGTCATGGATTTATAATCATTGGGATGGCGCAAGAGTAATGATTTCCGCTCAAGCCAATGCCAATATCGCGGTTAAAGCCAATGGCGGCGAAATAACTAAAACAGCCAAAGAATTTTTTGAAAGTAAAAAACCGATTGTGGTTGAATTGGAAAATGGCAGGGAAATAATTATCAAAACCCATCCTTTAAAAAGAAAAAAATTCGGTTTGATTGCTTTGTGGGGAAGGACAGATGATACTACTACTAATGCCACTACCACGGCAAGTGTCAATATAGTTAATTTTTCAGGTCGTTTTAAAATCAATGAGGGCGGAACGATAAAATTAGGCAGAAAAATAAAATTTGAGAAAGGCGACGAAATTACCGGTTTAAGCGCTGTAAATATTGATTGGCGTTCATTAATATCAACCGATAAAGATGGGATTTTGGTTAAATTTAATTTAGATAAAACTTTGACTTCTTCAAGCACGGTCACGGTTTCATTTAACGGCGGCGTGAATTGGAGTAAAGATTTTAAAATTTTTGATTTATACCATCAAAAAATTACTGAAGAGCAGATTACCGTCAATGGAGATTCAAATTACGGTTTGACTTTGTCTGTTGTCGGAAGGCCTAACCGCAGTTTAATAAAAGTGAAAAATAAACCAGCGGTTTATATGATTGAAGACGATGTCAAAAAACCGATTCTTTCCGCAGAAGTTTTTAAAGAAAACGGTTTAGATTGGAATGAAATTGAAACTGTTGACGAAGATGAACTTGATTTTTATCCTGAAGGCGAATCATTAAATTATCCGGATGGCACCTTAGTTAAAGGTTCTGGTTCGGGTGTTTATGTAATTGCTGATGGCAGAAAAATGCCAGTCAAAAGCGCCAAAGCATTTTTAGGTTTGGGGTATAAATGGGGACAGATTAAAAAAATTAAAGACGCGGAATTAGAAAAATATGAAAATGGCGTCGCAATAGATGAAAACAGCGTTCATCCCGAAGGAGCTTTAATTAAAGTTAAGGGCACAGTCGGCGTTTATCAAGTTAAAGGCGGTAAATTAAGCCCGATTACTTCCCGCGAAGTTTTTGAGGCCAATAAATTAAAATGGAACAAGGTTTTAGAGGTAAACAAAGCCCAAAAAGAAAAATTTAGCCAAAGCGACGAACTCAATTATCCGGACGGCACCTTGGTTCAAAGTGAAGGGACTGAAACTTATATTATTGATAAAGGCGAAAAAAGAGCATTTGAATCAACCGAAGATTTAACCAGTTTAGGATATAAGCAAAAGAAAATCATTCAGGTTAAAGAAAAACTTTTAAATAAATTACAGACAGGCAAAGAGATGATAGGCAGGTAAGTTTTTTTAAGAGAGTTCTATTTAAAAGCCGTTCTCAAAAAGAACGGCTTTTTGATTATTATGCCAACAAGTCTATTAAGCATTTTTATTTTTTTATGATATAATATTCATATGAAAATTTATCCAAAAAGAAAAAAATGGTCAGCCAAAGGCGATTGCGGATATGTTTTGATTATCGGCGGCAGTAAGCAATATTCCGGTTCGCCGGTTTTTAACGCGATGTCGGCCTTGCGGGCAGGCGCGGATTTAATTACTATTGCCGGGCCAAAAAGAGCGATGGACATTGCCGCCACTTACGGCCCCGAGATGATTACTTATCCTTTATGGGGCGATGATTTAAAAAGAGAGCATTTATTGGAAATTTTGGAAATAGCGCCGAAATTTAATTCTTTGATTATTGGCGGCGGTCTGTCCAGAAAAGAGGAAACTTACAAAGCCATAAGAACGATTATCAATAACATTGATTTACCGATGGTTATTGACGCTGAAGCAATTAGGGCGGTGGCAGAGGATATAAGCGCCATAAAAAATAAAAAAATTGTTTTAACGCCGCATTCAGAAGAATTTAAGATTTTAACCGGTGAAGAAGTTAAGCCGGAAGTTAAAGACAGAAAAGAAAAAGTTAAAAAATGGGCAGAACAATTAGAATCGGTAATTTTATTAAAAGGTTATATTGATATTATTTCTGACGGCAAGAAAACGGCGTTTAATAAAACAGGGAGCCCTTTGATGGCTAAAGGCGGTTTTGGTGATACTTTGAGCGGGATTTGCGGCGCCTTGCTGGCAAGAGGAATTAGGCCGTTTGAGGCGGCTAAATATGCGGCATACATCAATGGCAAGGCCGGGGAATTGGCTACCAAAAAATACGGCGAAGGGGTTTTAGCCAGTGATATTTTCCAATTCATCCCAGAAGTAATAAAAAAATTATAAATTATATGTCTAAAACAAAAATCGTATTTTTTGAGACGGAAAATTGGGAAAAAGAATATTTGATAAAGAATTTAAAAAATTTAGAACTTAAATTTTTTAACGAACCATTAGAGGATAAACATTTTGCCGTAATTAAAGATTATTCCATTATTTCCCCATTTATTTATTCAAAATTTACAAGAGAAGTTTTTAATCTTCTGCCAAAAGTTAAATTAATTTCCACGCGTTCTACGGGTTTTGATCATATTGATATTTCGGAGGCAAAAAAGAAAAAAATTAAAGTTTGTAATGTGCCTTATTATGGGGAAAATACGGTGGCAGAGCATACTTTTGCTTTAATACTAGCTCTTTCCAGAAAATTATGCCTTTCTTGGGAGAGAAGTAAAAAAGGTGATTTTTCACCGGAAGGCTTGATGGGATTTGATTTAAAGGGAAAAACACTGGGCATAATCGGCATGGGGCATATCGGCCAGCACGTGGCGCGCATTGCCAAAGGTTTTGAAATGAAAGTAATTACTTTTGACGTTAGAAAAGATTTAAAATTAGCCAAAGAACTGAATTTTACCTATGTAAGTTTTGAAAAGTTATTAAAGACAGCAGATATTATTAGTTTGCATGCTCCTTATAATAAAGAAACGCACCATCTGCTTAATAATAAAAATATACATCTAATTAAAAAAGGCGCCTATTTGATTAATACGGCGCGAGGCGCTTTAATAGAAACCGAAGCTTTGATTAAGGCCTTAGGAGAAAAAATTTTAGCAGGCATTGCTTTAGATGTTTTGGAAGAAGAATGTTTTATTAAAGAAGAAAGGCAGCTTTTATCAAAAGAATTTCCTAAAGAATGCGACTTAAAAACAGTTTTGCGAAATCATTTATTATTACAGCAGGAAAATGTGATTATCACCCCTCATAACGCTTTTAACAGCAAAGAGGCGCTGGAAAGAATTTTAGAGACCACCGTTTCAAACATAAATTCATTTTTAAATAATAAGCCTGTAAATTTAGTTTAATATGATCTATGATTTAATAATAATTGGTTTAGGCCCAGCCGGAGTCACGGCTGGTATTTATGCTAATCGTTATGAATTAAAAACTTTAATTTTAGGAAAAGAAATGGGCGGTATGGCTAATGAAGCTTTTAGGGTGGAAAATTATCCCGGCTTTAAGTCTTTGGCTGGAATAGAATTGATGGGAAAATTTAAGGAAAATTTGGATTACTTAAAAGTCCCTTACCAATTAAAGGATATAGAAAAGATTGAAAAAACCGAAGATGGTTTTAAGGTTTTTACCGGCGATGAAATTTATCAGGCAAAAGCCGTAATTTTAGCCACTGGCACGGAAGTTAAACGGCTTAATATCCCCGGAGAAAGGGAATTGGCCGGAAAAGGCGTGAGTTATTGCGCTACTTGCGACGGACAATTTTTTAAGAATAAAACAGTGGCAGTAATCGGCGCGGGCGATGCCGGCGCGACAACCTGCCTGATGCTTTCCGGCATTGCCAAAAAAATTTATTGGGTTTATATTGAAGAAGAGCCAATCGCGATGCCTTTTTGGCTGGAAAAATTAGAAGGCATTGATAAAATAGAAAAAATTTCTCAAAATATCCTGTTAGAAATAAAAGGAGAAAAAAAAGTTGAAAAAATTATTTTAGATAAAGAACATCAAGGCAAAAAGGAAATAGAGGTGGATGGCGTTTTTGTCTTAATCGGAGTTAGTCCTGTGGCTAATTTAGTAAAAGATTTGGGAATAAATTTAGATAAAGCAGGCCATGTGGTGGTGGATGAAAAACAAGAAACAAACAAAAAGGGATTTTTTGCCGCTGGCGATGTAACGACTTCCAGTTATCGGTTTAAGCAAATTATCACTGCTTGTTCCGAGGGGGCGATTGCGGCTTTTGGCGCGTATCAATATATAAAAGGGATTAAAATAAATAGACCTGTTGTTTAATAATTTTCGTAACGAAATTTCCATATTTTGAGCGAGACGAAGCGAAAATTTTGAAGCATATACAGAGTATCTGTTGAGAAATTTTCGCAAAGTCGGAGCCAAAATAGGGAAATTGCAGTAGAAAGGTTATTAAGCAACAGGTCTAATATAAATAATTATTAATTTAATTAAAGAAAGGAACTATTATGAATTACGCGAGTATTATATTAATCGTTTTAGCGGCAGTGATTTTATGGATTGTCGCGATTTACAATTCCTTGATTGTTACGCGCAACCGAACAAAAGAAGCTTGGTCTGATATTGATGTCCAATTAAAACGAAGATATGATTTAATTCCAAATTTAGTGGAAACAGTTAAGGGATACGCGACTCACGAGAGAGAACTTTTTGAAAAAGTAACTCAAGCTCGCGCCGCGGCGATGGGAGCGAAAACAATAGAAGAAAAAGGCAAAGCGGAAAATATGTTAAGCGGCACTTTAAAAACGCTTTTCGCCGTGGCGGAAAATTACCCAGAATTAAAAGCCTCGGAAAATTTCGCGAAATTACAGGACGAATTGTCTGACACGGAAAATAAGATTCAGGCATCACGAAGATTTTACAACGGCAACGCGCGCGATTTTAATATCAAACAGGAAATTTTTCCGGCTAATTTAATCGCCCAAAACTTTGGTTTTAAGAAAGCTGATTTTTTTGAGATTGAAGAAGGGGAAAAAGAGCCGGTCAAAGTAGAATTTTAATTAAAAAGAAAATGAGATGGTTACAAAACTTTTTCGTGGCGAAATTTTAGATTTTCGGGCGAGACAAGGAAGACAAGTAAAAAGATTTGAAACGTAGCAAAGCTACGGCGAAAATCTTTTTACGCTGGCTGACGAAGTCGCAGCCGAAAAGATAAAATTGCAGCAGAAATGAGTTTTGTAACCATCTCAATATAAGCTAAAATAACAGATAGATTAATAAAAATGTCAAGGTTCAACCTTGACATTTTTATAAGCACTTATTTTTTTTAGTTTTAATTAATCATATTTTTAAAAAATAATTAATCGGGGATGGGAGATTCGAACTCCCGATCTCAGCGTCCCGAACGCTGCGCCTTACCACTAGGCCAATCCCCGCGAAAACTTATTAATAAGTATTATAGTCTATAATATAAAATTTAAAAAGCCGTCTCTCGCGATTGCGCGGAAACGGCTTTTATATTATCCGCACCTCGGCTTGTTTGTTAATGCCTTGCTTTTTAGCTATAATTAGTTTAATTTGAATTAAGGTTTTTATTATGCATCATTCCAAAGCTATTATTTTGAGCAATTATAATTTCAAGGAAAATGACAAAATCATTAATTTTTATACAAGGGATTTTGGCAAAAAAGAACTTTTGGCGATTGGCGCGAGGAAAATAAATTCAAAATTAAATCCTCATCTCCAGTATTTTACTGTTTTGGAAATATGTTTTGTCAAAGGTAGAAATTTAGACCGCTTGACCAGCGCCAGCATAAAAGAAAATTATTTTAAAATTAACTCTTCTTTAAAGGCGATAGCCTTAGGAAATTTTTGTTTGGGGGTTATTGACCAATTGATAAAATCATCTCATCCTGATGAAAGTATTTTTGATTTAATCACGGAATTATTTGAGCTGTTAAATAAGGATTTAAAGAAAAATCACCTCGAAGATTTATTAATTTCTATTTTTTTAATGCGATTTCTTTCTTTTTTGGGATATGCTCCGGAATTATATATTTGTTTAAAATGCAAGAATAAAGCCGGCAAGGAAGGAAATTTTTTTAGCTTTAAAAGAGGCGGCTTGGTTTGCGCTAAATGCCATCAAGAGGATGGCGCCAGCCAAGCTATTTCCGCAGAAGCGATAAAAATTTTGCGTTTGTTTTTATCGGAAGAATTAGAAGTGGCTGAAAAAATAAAAGCGCCGAAAGAAATTTTAAGACAAGTAAATAAAATAACTATAAATTTTTTGGCTTTTCACTTGGAGCCGACGGCCAAAAGCGAACAACTTTTAAAATGGGCAATTACACGATTATAAAAAAATCAAAAAAATCTTCCGCGAGATGCGGAAAATTAAAGACTTTTCACGGAATAATTAATACTCCCTTTTTTATGCCGATTGCCACTAAAGGCGTGGTTAAAACATTGAGCGTTGAAGATTTGAAAAATTTAAAAGCGCGGATTATTTTGTCTAATACTTATCATCTGATGCTGAAGCCGGGAATAGACTTGATAAAAAAAGCAGGGGGTTTGCATAAATTTATGAACTGGCTGGGTCCGATTTTGACGGATTCAGGCGGTTTCCAAGTTTTTAGTTTGTCCAAAATCAGGAAAATAAAAGAAAGGGGCGTGATGTTTAATTCAATAATAGACGGCAAAAAATATTTTTTAACGCCAGAGAAGGCAATTAAAATTCAGGAAGATTTGGGTTCGGATATTGTGATGGCATTAGACGAGTGTACGTCATATCCTTGTGATTATGAATATGCAAAAAAATCAATAGAGCTTACTTTTCGCTGGGCGAAAAGATGCAAAGAAGCGAAAGAAGATAAATCCCACATCTTTTGTGGGCAGGCTTCGCCATTTTGCCCGAAGGGCAGTCCACAAAAGGTGCGGGATAAAAAGCAATTGCTTTTTGGCATTACCCAAGGTTCTGTTTATAAAGATTTGCGAATAAAAAGCGCTAAGCAAATCGTGAGCTTGGATTTTGACGGCTATGCTTTAGGCGGCTTGGCGGTCGGCGAGCCGGCGAAAAAAATGTTGAAAGTTTTGGATTATACTATTCCTTTATTGCCTCAAAACAAACCTCATTATTTAATGGGTGTGGGCAGGCCGGAGCAAATTATTGAAGCAGTCAAAAGAGGCATAGATATGTTTGATTGCGTTATTCCCACCAGAGAAGCGCGGCATAACAGGTTGTATCTATGGCAGGGCAAAGCGGACATCACAAAGAAAAATTTTTATAAAGTAATAAATATTGCTTCATCCAAATTCAAAGCTGACTTATTGCCGATTAATCAAGGCATGCTTAAAAAATATTCTAAAGCCTATTTATATCATCTTTTTAAAACTAAAGAGCCTTTAGCTTTAAGATTGGCGACTCTGAATAATTTAGAGTTTTATTTGAATTTAATGTTAGAAATCAGAAGAGCGATAAAAAGAGGTATGATTTGACAAAAAGTTTTAAAGATGATTACCTAATTAAAAAGGAGGTGATGCGAATGGTATTTATACCGCTCTCGGAAAATAGTAACAGAGTAAATATGCCAAGGGGATATGCTTTGGAAGAAAATGAAGATTTTGTTTTTATTAAAAAAGGGGAAGAAGTAAAGGCTATTTTTTCTAGTTCCGGAGCAACTGAAGAAAGTTTAGCCAAAGAGGCAAAAAAAATT
>VMGY01000024.1 GCA_007378955.1 Parcubacteria group bacterium Athens0714_12
CGCTCCGGTCAAGCTGATAACATTGATAAAATTTTTGAAGCCGGCGAAATATAAAATTAAAGGAGTAAAACAAGCAATGAACCATGAAGTTCTTTCGGGCAACTTCAAATCATACCAAAAGATTTTTTTCAAAGTTAAGCCAAGGGTGATAAAAGAAGTAAAAGTCGTAATCAAGCCGAAAATAAAACCTAATTTCGCCGCCCCGCCGCCCGTATCTCTGATAAATCCAGAAATGGCGTCGGGGGAAGTATTGATTCCGCTCGCGCCTAAAATAATGAAAATAAAAAATATGTAGCAAATCGCCGAAAAAATGATGCCGCTGATTATCACTTGCCGCAATTTCTTTTTATCGCCATTAACCATTTCGCTTGCCTCCGGCACTAAAGCCAATCCCCATAAAGAAAAAAGCACCATTCCGTAAGGGAAAGTTAAATAAGAAAAATCAAAAGCGGTAAAATTTTTTAAATCAATAAAATCAAAAGAATGAAAAAAGAAAATAAAAAGCAAAATAATAAAAAACAGCAACATCGCCAATTCAAATTGAGCGATGTCTTTTCTTCCTTTAAAAATTAAAAAAGCTCCCGCGCCAAAAAAAATTAAAGTATAAAAAATTTCCGTGCCGCCGAAAAGGGAGGAAAAAAATAAATAAAAAAAATGGCCGCCTAAAATAAGGTAAGCCAAAAGCGCTCCCATTAAACCAAGGGTTGAAACTATAAAAGTAAAATTTTTAGCTTTCTTTCCCAAGTATTCTTCGGCATAGCCGGGAATTCTGGCTGTCTTTTCAGTATTTCTCGCTATCTCGCCTAAAAGAGAATGAACAATAATGGCGATAGCGGCTAAAACAAAAAAATAGATAATCACCACAAAAAAACCCGCCTTTAAAGTGACATAAGGCAAGCCAAAAATTCCCGCGCCGATAATCGTGCCCGCGAAAACCGCTAAAGCTTTTAAAAAATTATATTTTTCTTTCATTATTTTTATTATAACATAATTCTTGACAAATTTTATTATTTTATTTAATATTTTTTAAAAGGAGGTGAATATGGCGGAATTTTTAGTTGTAAGCCGGTGGAATGATGACCCGAAAATGAGAAAACATCTTGTAGAGGAGGTGACTGAACATCCGGATATGGCGACGGCCGAGGCTGAACTTCTGAAAAGGAAAAAAATTTTAGGAGAAAGATCGAAAGTTAGGTTAGTTAAGATAATTAAAGAATTGTAAAAAAACAAAAAAACCAGAAAAATTTCTCTGGTTTTTTCTTGGCTATGAATTTATCAGCCGTGAAAAATTATTTTCGCCTGATTCATCTCGGGAAACTTGGTTTCAATTTTTTCTAAAAGGCTTTTGGATAAAATATGCAATTCTTTCGCCCATTTTCTAAAACCAAGGCATTCTTGCGAAAGTTTCTTTAATGATTTATGGCAGACAAATAAAGAAGCGTAAGAAAGCTTAGCCGAACAATTAGCGTCTTTCAAATTAAATTCTTTTTCATCTTTATCTTTAACAAGCCCTGCGTATGATTGGCCAATCAAAGCTCGATGTAATTTAACCAAGAAAAAACTGTAATACCAATTATAATCTTCAATCGCTCCTTTAAAATCAATTATTTCTTCATCCGAAGACTCGTATTCAATAAATATTCTTTTTAAAAAAGAAGAGGATTTTAACGTAAAAATATGAGCTTCTTTATAAAGAGAAACGTTTACCGCCTTTTCTTCAATTTTATTTTGCGAGATTGTTTCTTTTTTTAGCTTTTTTGATTCAACTTTTGATTTTTTTAAATTTTTTTCTAAAAGTTTAGTCGCTCTTTTAAATCTTTTTTTTATGTCTTGTAAAAAAATATCCGGGTCGTCAGGGTCTTCGCCTTTCGCGATATGGCTGAAGCGAGCGGCAAATTCCCGCTGATAAACTTTGCATCTGTCTTTATGAATGCATCTCTCGCACCAGCGATCGCAAAAATTAAACGGCATTTCCTTTAAAAAATCCGACTTGGGGAATTCTTTCTTGATTTTTATTGATTCATTTTTTGACATAATTTTATTACTTAACTTTTATTCGCAATCTTGCGGGCAAGTATTTGCTGATTCCGCGCAAGGACAACCGACAGCCATACAGACTATTTCCTGGCATTGTCCATCGCCGCATAAATTTTGACAAATTTTTTCTTCTTTAAAAAATGTTTCCGGCATTGAACTTGGTTTGTTAAAAATTTTTAGAAATAAAACCGCTAAAATTATTATTAAAAACGCAATAATTAAAATTTTTACTGTTTTCATTGTTTTAATTTTTCCAACATATTCATTGTTAAATTAAAATTTCAAAAATTTTATTTCTTTCCCTGAATCCCTTGACTAATCTTACCTTATTTTCCGGAATTTTAAAATACCCGGCCAAAGCCGCGACAATCGCCCTGTTCGCCTGCCCCATCACCGGCTTTTCTTTTATCTTGACTTCAAAAGAATTTTCTGATTGTTTAATTATTTCTAATTCTCTTGAACAAGGAAACGTTTTAACTTTAATCAACATAATTTTTATTATTTATTATTTGCGAAATCATGCCGCTTAATTTTTTTGGGTCATGCCTGACCACGCCGCCGGCAACATCCAATAAATCTTTTTTTATAATCACTTTCCCCTGCCATTTGTTTTTTTCTATCGCCTCCACGAAATAGGCTTTTTGGCCGGCGTATTTTTTTAAAATATTTTCAGACGGCTTTTGAGAATTAAAAATAACCAGATCAAGCTTTTTTTTGATAAACTGCTCTATTTCTGAAACAAAATCATGACCGCAAAAATTATCGGTTTCGCCAAATTTTGTCATAATATTCGCCACATAAATCAATTTTGCTTTTGATTGCGACAGCGCTTTTTTAACTCCGGAAACCAAAAAATTAGGCACAATACTGGTATAAATATCTCCCGGGCCGATAATAATATAATCCGCTTCTTTAATCGCTTTAATCACAGGCGGATAAACTTTAATGGAATCATTATGATGAGGCACTAAAAAAACATCTTTTATTTTTTCCCTTTGATTGCCTCTGGGCACATCAATCGCCGATTCGCCATAAAGGCGCGAACCATCGGTTAATTCAGCCACTAAAGTCGCTTTATTGATGGTGACGGGCAAAATTTTTCCTTTAACAGCCAATATTTCAGACAGAGCTTTTACGCCGGCGGGAAAATTGCCGGTATATTGCGAAAGAACCGTCAGAAGCATATTGCCGGCATTATGCCCCTGCAAACGATCATCATTTTTAAATCTTGTCTGTAAAATTTTGCGCGCTGTTTCTCCGAAAGATGACAAGGCTAAAATACATTTTAAAATATCGCCGGGCGGCAAAATGCCTAATTCATCGCGCAACCGGCCGGTACTCCCGCCGCTGTCAACCATGGAAACAATAGCGGAAATGCTGATTTCCTTGATATTTTTCAATCCTGATAATAAAACAAACTGACCGCTTCCGCCGCCGATGGTAACGACTTTTTTTATTTTATTTTTCATAATAAATAAAATTTCATAATAAATAAAATCTAAAAATTATTTAGGGTTGCAAAATATCCTCTATTCTGCCATTGATTGAAATAATCACTTCTTTGACACTGGAAAATTGTTTTAAAGTTTTCGTGATTTGCGAACGGATGGCGGAAACCCGGCACGAGCCGCCAACTTGAAATTCCAATTGTTCGTTAAAATCAATTTTTGCTATCCCATTTTCAATAACCAGTTTCTGAATTTTTACATCGTTATTGATGTTGGTTAAAAATCCTTCTTCTTTTTCCCAAGTAGTCGGGCCTTTTAATAATTCTTCTAAGGCCGCTCTGGCGACCGCCTGAGTTTTGGCGATTTTTCTTTCCGTGGGAAAAACTTTATCACAGTAAAATTCCGGGTCTAATTTGTCGTTGTTAAAGTAAACT
>VMGY01000011.1 GCA_007378955.1 Parcubacteria group bacterium Athens0714_12
CGACGCTAAATTAAATCAAGATCAAACTCGAAAAATTAATTTAAAACCTCACAAATTAGAATTAATTAAGTGTCAATTATGTTCGTGGACTTGAACAGTCAGCGCAAAATGTTTTGCACATAGACATTTGGCGGTTCGTTAATTAAGCTGCCACCCATGCCATTTTACTGGCTGGCGACTCCTAAGAGCAATCTTGGGAAGAGTGGCTGGAAATTTGGCGAAAGTTCTGCGGAAAGTCGGGACTCAGTATTATTGCTGAAATCCATAGCGACTGCCGCGGGACTGAAGATACCATTCCTGTTCTCGACGAGGACGGTATTTGGAAAGGGTCGGTTCATTATCTTGAAAGAGGTGAACCGGTTCATGAACGCCCTACTATCAAGGCGTTAGTCGAGATTCTCGTGCAAATGGTTGCCGAGGAAAGATAAATTTTAATAGTCGTCGAGCGGAGACGTAAAACCATACGAGTCCAAGATGGATTAAACAATTAACCCCGTGACTCTGAAACTGCCATTTGATTCAGAGTAAAAAGGAGGATAAAATGGCGAATAAATTTTTTAAAATAGATAAAGAAGGGGAGGTTCTCCGAATTGGATTCGGGGAGCCAGCACAAAATGACCAGATCGTCAAAGACGTGGTGGCGCGTCTGGACGAAATGGTCTCCGCCGGTGAAATGACCGGCGGGAAAGTAATAAAAATCAACGGGCCGGCCAGCCTGCCCGTCGCCATTGCAGTAGCCCACGCGGTGGGGCACCTCTACGAAACCGTAGTGGTGTTTGATCCAAAGTTGGGAAAGTATGTCGTGAGTGTCTCTCACGGCAATGAGTACCAGCCGGGTGATTTGATAGACTAACTATCTATCAAAAATAAATCTTTGAGTAGTCCTCAAAGTTACCAGAAAATCCACTGGCGTAAAAGCACGGGTAAAAAGTTTTTGTCCCCATTTGAACCTTAATCAAATAGAGAGCCATGTGGGAGCAGAATCACCGCCAACTCATGCGATAGTTGAGTGAGGGTTTTTGAGGAGAAACGCAACGTCGTTTCTCCTCCTACTCCAAGTCCGCCAGCGCAGCTGATGCTGTTAGCTGACAGGTTCAGAGGAGGAGGTGTATTAAAAATCTTGAATTATGGAATGCTTTCTATTTGTCATTCTGAGTGAAGCGAAGAATCCCGAGGATAGGAAACTGTGGATTACAAAATGCGTTTTTTAAAACAAAAATATGCGGGTAGATTGGAGCCTCTGCTCCAATCTTAGCTAATCTTGCTCCGAGCAGAGGCTCGGAGCTACCCATTTCGTAATTCACAGTAGGAAAATAAACACGGGATCCTTCACGGAGCCTGCTCTCGAGTAGTAGCGAAGGGTTCAGGATGACAGGAGTAAAATAGTATTTTGTAATTCAAGGTAAAAAATAACGTCTCGCGATGACGTTACTAAAAAAGAGAGTTCTTTGACAATTAAAACAATTTAATTTACCGTTGATTATTTGATGTATTTTTTAGCAAAAGAATTAAAAATTTTTTGAAAAAACTTTTTTGTTTTTTGAGCGAGATTTTTTTCTTGGTTAATCAATAAAGGGCGAAGTTGTTCCAATTCAGCCGCTAATTGGTTTATTTTCGCCAAAAGAAGAGCTGGTTCAATAGCAAAGCCGAATTTTTTTTCAACCAGCTTGATGAGTTTTAAAAGGTTGTATTGAGGTTTATGATTGAGATAATAGTAAAGATCGTAAACATCTTTTGGCTCGTTTCTTTGATAAGCAGACAAAGTTTTATTAACCATAATGTCGGTAAGCGAGTCAATGGCGATAGAAAATTTTTTAATTTTTTTTCTTGCTTCTATGGCGGAGAAAGGAAAGAAAACCAATTCAAGTTTTACGGATTCATCTTTCCGCGCAATTAAAAAAAGGCGGCGATTATGTTCTTGACTAAAAGAAATTTTGTCAGCGCCAGTTTCTTTTTTTAACTCACTAATAAAAATTGAATATTGATCATCCGCGTAAAGATCGTCAGAAAAAAAATCTAAATCAACTGAATGGCGGTGATGGAAATATTGGCAAGAAAGCAATGTCCCGCCTGTCCAATAAAAATTTTTCCCAAAATCATGAGAGCCGAAGAAGGAAAGAATATCTTTTTGAAAATTAGAGAGTTTAACATCGCGCATTTGATTTGAGATAGTTTTGTAATAGTTCTTTTATTGAATTTTCAATCTTAAGAACAGAAAGAAATTTTTTTAAATCTTTTTTGCTTATGTCGGAGAGGTCGCCAAATTTTAACTTACGGTTCAAGAGCCACGTTTTGACATGAGGGTTCTTTAAATCCAAATTATTTAAGTTATAGTCCCAAAAAATCGTTTTATTTTTCATCATTTTTTTAGATTTTAATTCTAAGCTAAGTTTAATTGAAAAAACATAAAAAGTCAATTGAATGCGCTGGTTCATATGATATGCTCCACTTAGAGCTTTAAAAATCTATGAAAGGAAAGTATAGTGGGAGGCAGGGGGAGGAGGGGAAGATGAAAAAGTTTTTTAAGAGATTTTTTTGGTTTATATCCTACGCCGGGTTGATGATGAGGGGAATTGTGATTCTTACAATTACCTTCCGGCCCGGGGGAGGGATGGATCCGCGCCTTATCCTTCCGGATAAGGCCGTCCAACTGATTTGTCAGTTGGACGTGTGGATCCGCTATGGCCTTTTTGTCACTTTTGTGACAGGGGCTGTAGTAGTCTTACACAGTGAGGAAATCACTGGGTAAGATTGGGTTTAAGAGTTTTGGAAGTTTTTCTCTAATTAAAAAACTTCCTTCCTTAATTGAGATTATTTTCGTAAGAAAGTAGTTTCAACAGAGGAAAAATTTAACCAATCAAGCGATAAATATAATAACCTTGAATTACGAAATACCACATTGCTCCCTGTCATTCTGAGGCAACAGCCGAAGAATCCCGATAATAAGCGAGTGGACATGGGATCCTTCGCTGGCGCTCAGGATGACAAGGGGAATAAATGATCCAATCCATTTCGTAATTCATGGTATAATAATATCAAGGCAAGTCGTCAGAAGGCCGCAAGGCAGGAAAGGTGTTAAGCATATTTCTGTATCTCTCTCCCAGAATATAAGATACGCTTATACCTTTTACTAAGTGCTTTGCGGTCTTCTGATGGCTTAAAAAAGATGCTGAAAAGCATCTTTTTTGTTAACTGTCGTTGTAATTTACCCTGAATGAGGCCTTAAAAACTCTTCAAAGTATTGGCGAACTAACTACCAATACAAAGTAATCCCAAAAATAAAAGACCGCTGACAGCATTTGCCGCGCGGTCTTTTTTTGTCGCGATAATAAAATTTATTTATCTTTTTTGGCCCGATTTCTTTCTTGTTCGGTTAAATATTTTTTTCTTAAACGGATGCTTTTCGGAGTGATTTCCAGATATTCGTCATTATTCATGATGTCCATGCCCCGTTCAAGCGTTAATTCTATCGGCGCGGTCAGGCGGATAGCTTCATCAGAGCCGGAAGCGCGCATATTGGTTAATTGTTTTCCTTTGATGGGGTTGACGGCTAAATCATTTCCCTTGGAAACATTGCCGATAACCATTCCTTCATAAACTTCAGTATTGGTCTTGATATACAAAGAACCCCTCTCTTGTAAATTAAAAAGAGAAAACCCGAGAGCTTTACCCGTGGCCATGGAAACCATTGAACCTGATTCGTTTTTTTCGATTTTGCCGACATGAGGCCTGAAACCGATAACTCTGGTATAGATAATGCCTTCGCCGCGCGTGTCAACCACAAAATCATTTTTATAGCCGAGCAAGCCGCGAGTCGGAATTTCAAAAATAATTTTTATATTTCCATGTTCAGGCCGCATCTCGGTCATATTGCCCCGGCGTTTGGAAAGTTTTTCAATTATCGCGCCAGACATTTTTTCAGGCACATTAATAGTCGCTTCTTCAAATGGTTCATATTTCGCGCCGTTTTTTTCTTTAATAATTACATGCGGCTGGGAGATTTGAAGCTCATATCCTTCACGGCGCATATTTTCTAAAAGTATGGCAATGTGCATTTCTCCGCGGCCGTAAACTTTATAGTGGTCAATCGGGGAAAAATCTATTTTCAAGCCAACATTCACTTCCAATTCTTTTTCCAATCTTTCTTTTAACTGGCGGTTAGTGACGAATTTTCCTTCCCGGCCGGCAAAAGGAGAATTATTAACAAGAAAATTTAAAGAGATTGTCGGTTCGTCAATGCTGATTGCCGGCAAAACGTTTTGGCTGGCATCTTCGCAAATTGTTTCCCCGATATAAATATCAGGCAAACCGGCAATCATCACAATATCACCGGCGCTTGCTTCCTCCACTTCTTTTCTTTTTATCCCTTCAAAAGTAAATAGCTTGGTAATTTTTCCTTCCTTTGTTTCATTTTGGGCATTTTTAACAATCACTTTCGCTCCTTTTTTTATTTTTCCTTCATAAATTCTCGCCACTGCCAAACGGCCCAAAAAATTATCATAAGCAAGATTAAACGGCTGAACCAGCAATGGTTTTTTGACTACTTCTTCATTGGAGGCGACGCGCACTTTTTTTAAAATAACATCTAAAAGAGGAGTTAAATCTTTTGAATCATCCTCTAATTTTATTTTGGCGATGCCGTCGCGGGCAATCGTGTAAATAGTGGCAAAATCAAGTTGTTCGTCATTCGCCCCCAAATCAAGAAATAGTTCAAAAACCATTTCATGCGCTTCCAGCGGCCTGGCCGCCGGTTTGTCAATTTTATTAATTACCACAATCGGTTTTAATCCCAATTCAAGGGATTTTTTTAAGACAAATTTTGTTTGAGGCATCGGCCCTTCCTGGGCGTCAACTACCAGAATCACGGAATCAATTGAACGTAAAACGCGCTCAACTTCTGAACCAAAGTCAGCATGGCCGGGCGTGTCCACGATATTTATTTTCGCGTCTTTATAATAAACGGAAGTGTTTTTGGAATAAATTGTAATGCCTCGCTCTTGTTCCAAAGCATTGCTATCCATGCTTACCCCTTCGTCAGCCATGCCGGTCTGGCGCATCAGGGCGTCGGTCAAGGCGGTTTTGCCGTGGTCAACGTGGGCGATAATGGCAATGTTTCTTATATCCATAAAAATTAAAACCGCTTCCTAAAAAGCGGATATTGATTAATAACAGCTTTCAAATATAATACTATAAAATACGCAAAATGTCAATTTTTTTTGGACTGTAATTGCGTTTTTAACTGAATAAAAATTAATTAATAAAAATCTCTCAGCGCTTTAAAAACGTAGAAATTTTGGCAATTTTTTTATTTGGCATTTATCTTAAAAAAGAGTAGAGTATAGGTATGAAAATAACAAAGGCGGAATTTATTAAAGGCGTGGTCGGCGATGATTATGGCATGAGAGATAATTTGCCTCAATTCTCTTTTTTTGGGCGTTCAAATGTCGGCAAATCAAGCGTGATTAATTCTTTGGTTAATCGCCGAGACCTCGCGAGGTCAAGCAAAATTCCGGGGAAAACCCGCGAGGCTAATTTTTTTCGTGTCAATGATTCTTTTTACTTTTTAGATTTTCCCGGCTATGGATACGCCAAGCATTCCGTGAAGGCGCGCAATAAAATGATAAAAAGAATTTTTTGGTATATAGAAAATTCAAACAGCAGGCCGAAAGCGGTTTTTTTAATTATAGACGCCAAAGTCGGCTTAACCGGCCTTGACCGCGAAATGATAAAAATTTTAGAAAAAAATAATCATCAAATTATTATTATCGCGAACAAGACCGATAAATTGGGCAAGCTGGCCGCGGAAAAACAAATTCTATCTTTTCAAGAGGAACTGCCGCAGATAGTCATTCTACCCTATTCTGCGAAAACAAAATCAGGAAAAGACGAAGTGATTGGAAGAATTGCGAGTTTTATTCAGGGTTGAATCGCGCCGGATGATTAAAAATAAAAAATAGTTCGATAAAAAGATGAATAAAAAATATTATCTTGCGATTTTGATTATTTTCGCCATGATCATTGGATTTTTTTGGTTGGCAAAAAATAAACAAAAAACTATTTTTACGGAAGAGAACGAAGATGAAATCAGTATTTTATTGAATAACTTAAAAAATGAAACCAAAATAAATTTTTCAAAATCGCAAACAGCTGAATTCAAATGGAAAATTGAAAGAGCGGAAATAACCGAAGCAGCGATTATCGGAAAAGGTTTTGAATTTAAGGGCGCTTCAACAAAACAATATACGGATGTTTTATTTTTTTTCGCCAATAATGGATTTGAAATGGATATTTATAATATCACCGCAGGCGCGATGGCGGGATTGATGGCTTATAAAAAAGATAGGATTGCCTGCTTTGTTTTGGAAAGCATTTGGCTGGATGAAAATAAGATGCCCATGGAAGGGGATAAAAGAGATATAAAAGTAGAGTGTGGCGCCGCCGGCGGTTTAATAGATTCTTTTATTTCCAGAGAAGAGATTATGAAAAAACTTTTTGCCGAAAAATACAAGACAAAAGTTTCAGCGGTGATTGTCAAGATTATTAATGAAACAAATAATTATATCAAAAGCAATGTTCAGATATTAGACGACTCGGCTCAAGGTGGCGTTGGTAATAAAGGTTTATTTTTAGCGGCTAAAATTAATGGCGTTTGGGAATTAGCGGAAGGCGCGAAAAAATATAATTTTTCTGAAGGCGCGATAATAGAAACTAAAAAAGGCGATAATTTTTATTTGATTCTGGAAACAAATCCCTCGACTGGCTATCAATGGGAAACGGATTTTGATTCTGATTATATTAAATTAAAAAACAGACAATATAATCCGCCCTCGGATGAATCAATTGTCGGCGCCGGCGGCGATGAGATATTTAATTTTATCGCCTTAAAACAAGGAGAAGTTCAGATAACATTTTCTTATTTGCGGCCATGGGAAAAAGAGGAGCCGTTAATAACAAAGAAAAAAATTTATGATATAATAATAAAATAATTTCCAAATATAAAAATTTATATTTTATATTTTTTGTGGTATTATATAAGATATTAATTAATTTATAATATAAACTAAGGAGGAAATATGAAAAAAAGAAAGAGCATTAAAAGCGTGCTGGCCGCCGGCAAATTGCCGGTTGACAAAATTGTCAAAGGGCCGAAAGCTTTGTTTTGGTATCTGGTTTTATTTTTTACTTTGGGAATAACCGCTTTCAGCACCGGAGGGCTCTGGTTCCAGTTCATTAATAAATGGTTTCCCAAAGAAGTTTTTTACGAGGTTATTCAGGCCTTTGACCAAGCGGCGCTCAAGGGCCAAATTTCCGCTTTGCTTATCGCCGCGCCGGTGTTCTTTATTTTTACTTTGTTAATCCGCAAAGCTTTGAAAAATGGCGATTTAACCGCTGACAATAAAGTTCGGCTTTGGATTACTTATATAATTTTATTTTTAGTTGTCGCGATCGCCATCGGTGATTTAATCAGCGCGATTTTTTCCCTCTTAAACGGCGATTTTACGGCGCGGTTTTTGCTTAAAAGTTTAACTATTTTAATTATTGTCGGCTGGATTTTTACTTATTATTGGCTGGAGCTTCGCTCGCCAAAATCTTTAACTGATTCTAATATTCCGCTTATCATGGGAAGGACGACTTTAGGGATAATTATTATTTCTTTTATCAGCGCTCTTTTTATGGCTGAATCTCCGGCTGAAGCGCGCAGAAAAGCGTATGACCAGACTGTAGTCAGTAATTTACAGGAAATTAAATACAGCCTTGACAATTATTATCAGGAATATAATTCATTGCCGGTTTCATTAAATGATTTAAAGTCTTATCGCCAATATATAAAAATTACCGACCCAAAAACAGGGAAAGCGTATGAATACAGAATAACTGGCGGAAATTCTTACGAACTTTGCGCCGATTTCCAAACCTCCAACAAAGAACAAAGAAATAATTATTATCAGCAGCCGTATCCTTATGATAATAATGAATTTATTTATCAGCCAGGCAGAAATTGTTTTAATAAAAAAGTCTCATCATTTGAGATGAAGTAAAATAGTTTAAATTATATAAAAAAAGAAGGCGTTTTTGCCTTCTTTTTTGTTTTTAATTGAAGTTTAAATTTTAGTCTGCCGTTGGGCGTTTGGATGATTAAGGCTCGGTATTTCCTCAAAATCTTCGTCTACAATCCTCCCTTCAGGCATGCTATACTCAAAGAAAGTAATTTCTTCAGGCTCGCATCCTTGCAATTGAACAAGAAGCGTAGGAAATTCTTCGTCAAGTATTTTTTCTAAAACTTCCCATGAATTTCCCTCGCTATCAATAAAACAATCTCCTGGTTGCGCCGATTTAAAATTTTCCAATGTAATAGACATTATTCCCCTCCTTTCTTGGTTTTTGTCAACTGTTTTTTGATTTTCAAATTTTTTTATTAAGATTATTAAGATTAACATTTTTTAAATAAAAGTCAATATCGCGCCAAAGATTGCTGAAAATAGAAGTTTTTGCTAAGATATTTGAATAATTTAATAAATTAAAAATTGTGAAAAATTCATCATTATCAATCGGAATAGTCGGACTGCCGAATGTCGGCAAGTCAACTTTATTTCAAAGCATCACCAAAAAACAAGTTGACTGCGCCAATTATCCTTTTTGCACGATTGAACCCAATGTCGGCGTTGTCGCTGTGCCTGATAAAAGAGTAAGCGCTTTGGCGGAATTAACTAATTCGGCGGAAAAGATTTACGCCGTGGTTGAGTTTTTTGATATTGCCGGCTTGGTTGAAGGCGCGCATAAAGGCGAAGGATTGGGTAATCAATTTTTATCCCATATCAGGGAAACTGACGCGATTATTTATGTCTTGCGGATTTTTTTCCACCAATCAATCATTAATACTCAAAACACAATCGACCCCGTCAGGGATAAAGAAATTTTAGATACTGAATTAACTTTAAAGGATATGGAAACCGTGGATAAAAGAATAAGCGGCTTGCAAAGAGAAGTTAAAGCCGGTTCCAAGGAAGCGATAAAAGAAATGGCGGTTTTGCGCCGAGCGCAAAAATACCTTCAAGAAGGAAATATTTTAGCAGAGCAAGATTGGGATAAAGAAGAGCATAAAATTTTAAAAAATTATCAGCTTTTAACAATGAAGCCAAGGCTGTATTTACTTAATGGGGAGAAAGACCAAAAAACGATGCCTTTTATTGAGATTTTTAAAAAAAATGGCTGGCCGTTTATGATCGCTGATATTTTAGCGGAGTTTGAAGCGGCTGATTTCAGCCCGGAAGAAAGAAAAACCTTTGGCTTGCCTATTGATTCGCAATTAGATATTTTAATTAAAGCATCTTATAAGTTATTGGATTTAATAACATTTTTAACTACTGGCGCTGATGAAACTCGGGCATGGACAATAAAAAAAGGGGAAAGAGCGCCTCAAGCGGGAGGGGCTATCCATACTGATTTTGAAAAAAACTTTATCAGGGCGGAAGTTATTAATTGGCAGGATTTGATAAGCGCGGGCGGGTTTGCCCAAGCAAAGGAAAAAGGCTTGATTAGAACCGAAGGGAAAGAATACATTATTCAAGACGGCGATGTTGTTGAGATTAAGCACGGCGCGAATTGATTTGACAAAATTGTTTATTTCATGTATGATAAAAAAACACTTATTTTTTATTCTAATTTAGAGTAAAGAAAAAAAGTTGTGCTCTCTAAAATTGATACTAATTTTTTAGTGACAAGAAAATCGCCTGTTGTAAACAGGCAGGTAAGGGAGTAGGTCGAAAGCCTACGCTTTTGAGCGCTTGATGAAAAATATCAAGACAAATTATCAAAAAGTGTAAGGATTTTTAAAAAAATTTTAAGAAAAAAAATGGAAAAAAAACTTTACGTAGGAAGTCTTTCCTACAACACGACCGAAGACGGTCTTAAGGATTTATTTTCACAAGCTGGTAATGTAGTTTCAGCGTCTATTATTATAGACAAAATTTCTGGAAGATCAAAGGGATTTGGTTTTGTAGAAATGTCTACCGAAGAAGAAGCCACAAAAGCAATAGAAATGTTCAGTGGAAAAGAATTAGATGGTAGAAATCTTACTGTTGACAGAGCCAGACCAATGGAAAAAAGACCTTTTAGAAAATTTTCTGATTCTCCTCGCAGAGGCTTTGGCCAATAAGCAGAGGCAAGATTTAGAAATTTGCAAAAGAACCTTTTAAAAGGTTCTTTTGTTTTTGACTAATTAATTTGACTTTTTCTTTTTTTTTGATTAAAATAATAATCGCTCAAGCAAGTAGGTGAGATGGCTACCCCCCACCTATCCCATAGAAAAATAATGATTAAAGAGAGATAAAGCCGAAAGCGTTTTCGCGGTAATAATATAGAGTTAGAAAATCGTTCTTCGGGATAGGTGGGGGGAGGAAAGTCCGGACACCTCCCGCCTTTTCGGCGGGAAAGTGATAGTGGCTAACGGCCACCGGGAGCAGAGATTTTGAAAGTCTCTCGAGAATTTCAAAATTTTCAAGCCTAGGGAAAGTGCAACAGAAACATACAGCCGACCCCTCACCACTTTTGAAAAAAATTAAGTAGATAGAGTAAAAAATTTTATAAATTTTATAAAAAAAGAAATAGAATTTAGAAAATTTTTTTCAAAAGTGGTGAGGGGGGCAATGGTGAAATCGTGAGGTAAGAGCTCACGCGCGCCTATGGAGACATAGCGCGGGGCAAACCCTATCTGGTGAAAGAGCAAATTTGGTAGCTCGTTTGAGCTTAGCAGTAATGCCAAGCCTAGATAGATGGCCTTCAAAAACAGAATCCGGCTTATTATCTGCTTGCTTTGGGCAAATTAGATAAATTAAATTTATTTGATATGAAAAAATCAGAGTTGATGTTTTCAGCTCTTTTAGTTCCCATAGATTTCTTAATGTTGATAGCTGCTGGTTTGGCAGCTTATTTTTTAAGATTTCAGGCTTTGGTTGATTTGCGGCCGGTAATTTTTGAGATTCCATTTAAGTGGTATTTGGATATTACTTTGGCGATTGCTTTTTTTTATCTCATAATTTTTGCTTTTGCCGGCCTTTATATAATCGCTCCCGCCCGCAAGCTTTCCCATGAGTTCGCTAAAATTTTTTTTGCTTGCTCAGCGGGCATAATGATCATCATTATTTTTATTTTTTTTAAACGGGAATTTTTCAGTTCCCGTTTTATTGTTTTAGCTGCTTGGCTTTTGAGCATCATTTTTGTTTATTTAGGCCGTTTGATTATTCGTGGAATCCAAAAAATGCTGTATAAATCAGGCATTGGCACGCATCGGGTGGTAATCGTGGGAGAAGATGAAATAAGTAAAAATATTATTAATGAATTAAATCGCAATACGGGCTGGGGCTATAAAATTGTTCATACGATTAAAAATAGCTTTGAAGTAAACAGCGATTATTTAATAAAATTGAAAGAAGAATATTTTAAGATAGATGAAATAATTCAAACAGACCCTAATTTGAGCAAGGAAAAAATTTTAGAGTTATTGAATTTTTGTTCTGAACATCATATTATTTTTAAATATGCCGCCGACCTTTTGGGCGCGCAATCCAGCCGAATAGAAATAAATACTATTGCCGGCATTCCGATTGTGGAAATTAAAAAAAGCCCGCTTGACGGCTGGGGCAGGATAATTAAAAGAATTTTTGACATTGTTTTAGCCGTTTCGGGTTTAATTGTCTTGTCGCCTTTTTTTGTTATCATGGGTTTGATTATTAAAATGGATTCGCGGGGTTCGGTTTTTGTCGGTCTGGAAAGAGTGGGAGGAAAAGGCAAAAAATTCAAGCTTTATAAATTTCGCTCCATGATAGAAGGAGCGGATAAATTAAAAAAAGATTTATTGAAATATAATGAACGTGAAGACGGCCCTCTTTTTAAAATGGTTGACGACCCAAGAGTAACAAAAGTCGGCAAATTTATCCGCCAGTGGAGCATTGATGAATTTCCTCAATTATTTAATATTTTAAAAGGAGAAATGAGTTTGGTTGGGCCGAGGCCGCATGAGCTGAATGAAGTGATTCATTACGAAAAACACCATAAAAAATTATTAAATATCAAACCCGGCTTGACTGGCTTGGCGCAAATTTCCGGCCGAAACGATTTAAAATTTGAAGAAGAAGCAAGGCTTGATGTTTATTATATTGAAAATTGGTCTTTTAAGCTTGATTTGCAAATTTTATTTAGAACGCCGATAATTGTTTTGTCAAGAAAAGCGGCGTGTTAATATAAATTGCTAATTGTTAATTGAAAAATAAAAATCAAAATACAATTAACAATTGACAATTAATAATTGTAATTATGCGTATTGCTTTAATCCACGATTTTCTCAATCAATTGGGCGGAGCGGAAAAAGTTTTAGAAGCTTTTCACGAGCTCTATCCGGAAGCCCTTGTTTACACGATGATTCACGATGAAAAATCGACAAAAAGTTTTTTTAAAGATTGGAAAATTAAAACTTCTTATTTGCAAAGCCTGCCTTTTGGCATCAAAAAATATAAATACTATCTTTTATTAATGCCTTCGGCAGTGGAAAGTTTTAATTTTGACGATTACGATGTTATTCTTTCCAGTTCTTCAGCTTACGCTAAAGGGGCGATAGTCAAGCCGAATAGCTTGTCAATCTGCTATTGCCATACGCCGACGCGCTATCTTTGGAGCGATGCTCATACCTATGTTCAGGAATTGGGGCAGGGAAAATTATTCAAGAAATTTTTGCCCATTCCTTTGAATTATTTAAGGATGTGGGATAGGTTGGCGGCGGAAAGAGTGGATAATTTTATCGCTAATTCAAATTTTGTGGCTAAAAGAATAAAAAAATATTATCATCGGGAAAGCAAGGTGATTTATCCGCCGGTTGAAGTGGAAAAATTTAAAATTTCTCCGGAAATAGATAATTATTTTTTAGTCATTTCACGCTTAAGGCCTTATAAAAAAGTGGAATTAGCGATGCAGGCATTTTATAAATTAGGAATTCCTTTAAAGATTATCGGCGTGGGGAGCGAAAAAAATGACAAAGAAAGAGTTAAAAAATTTATTAAGCCGAATATAGAATTTTTGGGCTATGTCTCGGAAGAGGAAAAGGCAAAATATTTAAGCCGGTGCAAGGCATTGATTCATCCCCAGGAAGAAGATTTCGGCATTACGGCCGTGGAAGCCATGGCTTCCGGCAGGCCGGTAATCGCTTATAAAAGCGGAGGAGTTTTGGAAACAGTTATTGATGGCGCGACGGGAAAATTTTTTGAGGAGCAAACGTGGGAATGTTTGGCTGACGCGGTGATAAAATTTAAAGCGGAAGATTTTGACCCGGTGAAAATAAGGGAACATAGTTTGAAATTCAGCAAAGAAAGATTTAAAAACGAGATTAAGGAATTTATTGAAAACAAATTAAAACATTAGATTTAAAATATTAAACACTAAATAAATTTTAAAAAACGTGATTTGTTCGCGTTTATTTTTTTTGACGCGAGGCGCGAAATAATGATAAAATAAATGAGATGGTTGCAAAACTCTTTCGTTGCGAAATTTAGATAGTTTCAGTCAAGGCGAGGAAAACAAGTAAAATGATTTGAGTCGTAATAGAATTACGGCGAAAATCATTTTGCGCAGTTTGACGAAGTATTGGCTGAAACTAGCAAATTGCAGCAGAAACGAGTTTCGCAACCATCTTAACTTATAATTTAGAATTTATAACTTGATTTATGAGAATAGGCATAGACGCTCGATTCTATGGTCCGATGGGAAAGGGTTTAGGAAGATATGTCCAGAAGCTAATAAAATATTTGGAAAAAATTGACCGCCAAAATGATTATTTTATTTTTTTAAGAAAAGAAAATTTTAAAGATTATCAGCCGCGAAACCCTCGCTTTAAAAAAGTTTTGGCTGATTGCAAATGGTATTCTTTGAAGGAACAAATAACAATCCCTTTTAAAATTTGGCAATATAAAATTGATTTGATGCATTTCCCCCATTTTAACGCGGCTGTTTTTTCACCTTGCAAATTCATCGTGACTATCCATGATTTGATTATTACTAAATTTCCCACCGCGCGAGCCACGACCTTAGGCCCTTTTCTTTATAAAATTAAATGGATAGGATATGGATTAATTATTCATTTGGCGGTAAAAAGAGCTGAAAAAATAATCGCGGTTTCTAATTTTACCAAGAAAGAATTAATTAATTATTTTAAAATAAAACCGGATAAAATAGTCGTCACTTATGAAGCCGCGAATGAAGAAAGTGAGGAAAAGGAAAGTCTTGCAAATTCAACGGCCGTTCAATTTTTAATGCCTGATAAACCGTATCTGCTTTATGTCGGCAATGTTTATCCGCATAAGAATTTAGAGAATTTATTAAAAGCGTTTAAAATTTTATCAAAGCAGAATGATTTGCGATTGGTTTTAGTGGGAAAGGAAGATTATTTTTATAAACGGCTTAAAGTTTGCGCCGATGAATTGGATTTAGGCGATAAAATAATTTTCACCGGCTTTGTTAAAGACGAGGATTTAAAATTATTTTATGAAAACGCTTTGATTTATGTTTTTCCTTCTTTTTGCGAAGGATTTGGTTTGCCCGGCTTGGAAGCAATGAATTATGAATTGCCGGTGGCAGCTTCGCGAAATTCTTCTTTGCCGGAAATTTACGGCGCCGCGGCAATTTATTTTAATCCCGATGATATTCATGATATGGCGGAAAAAATAGGCCAATTGATAAAAAGTAAAGAGTTAAGGGAAAATTTAATTAAAAAAGGATTAGAGCGGGTTAAAAAATATTCTTGGCAAAAATGCGCCGAGCAAACTTTAGAAATTTATAAAAAATATGAAAGATAATCAAAATAAAGAAAAATCGCCATACATAGTTGATTTAAAAAAAAGATTTAAATCGCCGGAAAAAAATATTGGCGTGGATTCTGATATAAATATAAAAAGAAAAAAAATATCTTTTAAATCCCTGGCGGTTTTTATTTCGGTTTGTTTTATTTTAATTTCCTTTTTTTATTCTTTGAGCTATATAGATAAATTTTCTTTTTATCCGGGAAAAATTTATCAATCAATCGTTAAAATTACCAAATTAAAAGATTTTATTCCTTTAATTAAATTTTATAAAAAGATTTTGGCTAATCCCAATTCGCAGAGATATTTAATTCTTTTTCAGAACAATAATGAGATGAGGGGCACAGGCGGATTTTTAGGCAGTTTTGCCATTGTGGAATTTGAGGATAAAAAAATAAAACGTTTGGAAATTCCCGGACAAGGGCCTTATGGTTTCAGGAATTTATTTTCGCAAAAAACCGGAAAGTGGCTGAAGCCGCCAGCGCCGTTTTTGATGATTAATAATCATTGGGAAATGCAGGATATGAATTGGTGGCCTGATTTTGCCTCTTCGGCGCAAAAAGTGGCTTGGTTTTATCAGAGAGCGACCGAAGAAGAATCAGACGGCGTAATCGCTTTTGACACTGTTTTTATAGAAGAGCTTTTAAAAATTACCGGCGTTTTGGAAATACCGGAATATAATAAAACAATTTCCGCGGAAAATTTTCTTTGGGAAACGCAGGAAACAGTGGAGTCAAAAGAGGCGAGAGCGAGCGGAGAGCCGAAAAAATTTATCGCTGATTTAGCGCCTTTGCTTTTAAATAAAATTTCCTCTTTTTCCAAGAAAGATTATATCAATCTTCTTTTTCTGATAGACAAAATGCGCAAAGAAAAGCATTTTATGATTTATTTTAAAGATAATGATTTGGAAAAAGAAATTTTGAAACTGGGATTTGGCGGCGAAATCAAAGATACCCAAAAAGATTATTTAATGGTTGTTAATACCAATATCAACGGAGGCAAAACAGACGGGATGATTAAACAGACGATTAACCACCAAGCGGAAGTTTTAGCTGACGGCTCTGTTATCTCCCAAGTTGAAATCACCAGAGAACATCAAGGCGACCCGGAAAATAAATTTACCAGAATGACCAATAATTCCTATATCAGGGTTTATGTTCCTATTGACTCCAAACTGCTTTCCGTGGAGGGATTTGACGCGCCGGATAAAGAAAAATTTTTAATTTCAGAACCGATTTGCGAGGAAGATGATGATTTAAAAAGAATCAGCGGTGAAATTAAAATGGATGAATCTACAAATACAAGCATTAATAATGAATTAAATAAAACGGTTTTCGGCAATTGGATGATTTTAAAATTAGGTGAAAGGAATACCCTTAAATTAAGATATTTATTGCCTTTTAAATTGGAAAAAAGTTATAGTTTATTAATCCAGAAGCAGGCAGGCGTGAAAGACGGCCGGATTATCAGTGAAATTGTTTTGCCTGAAAGTTATGATGTGGCATGGCAATATCCAAAAAATCTTACTAAAAAAGCGCGGACAATTGAATTTTACGATGATTTAAGCGAAGACAAATATTGGGGAGTTGTTTTTAAATGAAATTAATATAAATTTTATCCGCGTTGGATTAAATAAACCAGATAAATTATATAAGTAAAAAGAAAAAGCCCGCCTTGCCATTTTTCAAGTTTGTGTTTTTTTCCGATAAACATCGCCAAGAATAAAATCGCGGTCGCCATCAAACAAATCAAGATATCAAAATTAGCGCCATTGCTTATTGGTATTGGTCTGATGGCGCTGGTTAATCCTAAAATCCAAAAAATATTAAAAATATTGGAGCCGACAATATTGCCGATCGCTAAATCAGCTCGGCCTTTTTTAGCCGCGATAATTGAAGTTGCCAGTTCCGGCAAAGAGGTGCCGACTGCCACAACCGTCAAACCAATAAGCATTTCAGAAAGCCCGGCCAGTTTTGCCAAAATAACAGCTTGGTTAACTAAAAGTTTTCCGCCGAAAAACAAAAATAAGAGACCGCCGATTATCAATAAAATAGAAACAAACGTTGAATAAACTTTTATCTCTTCTTGTTCCGCGTTGCCATTGCCTTGGCGGAACAGCTCAAAAACGTAATACATAAAAATCGCGAAAAAGCCAATCAAAACAAGGCCGTCTATTCTCGTCAAAACATTGATTATTCCGTTGTCTAAAATTTTGTCGTTCGCCATCGCGAAAACGGCCAAAACCGCCAAAGCGGCGAAAGGGATTTCTTTCCAAGTCGTATTTTTTTGGACTTTTAAATCCACGATTAAAGCCGAAGCGCCAAGAACTAAAAGAATGTTGGCGATATTGCTGCCGATGATATTGCCCAGCGCCAAGTCAGTCATTCCTTTTAGGGCGGAAAAAATATTGACAATGAGTTCAGGCGCGGAAGTGCCGAAAGCGACAATCGTCAGGCCGATGACAATTTGCGGCACGCCGGCTTTTTTTGAAACAGAAGAAGCGCCGGCAACTAAAGCTTCGGCGCCGCTGACAAGAATTGCCAATCCTATGAGTAATAAAATAATTGTTAAAATCATAATTGTTTAGTCGGACTGAAAAAAGTTTTTATTATTTCGCCTAACGTTCGCGTATATCTGATGTTTAGCGGAGCAAAATATGGGTGGAGGCTCTCGAAAGAGCCGAAACCAGATATACGCTGTTGGCTGATGTATTCCTTTTCTTTTGTTTTCTTACAAGAAAACTTGTTTTAAAAAATTTTAAAATTTCTTTTTCCGTTTTGGGCGAGGGCAGAGGGGAATTAAAGGGGTGAATGCCCGAAGCCCAAAACACCTTATTTGTCATTAAATAATTTTTTATTTTTTTTAATGACCTTGTAGCTTTTATTCAAAAATTGTTCAAACTTTTTATTTTTATTGTATAGTTCGGTAAAATATTCGGGAGCTGTTTTGTTATTTATTTTTATTTTTTCATGTTCTTCATAAAAAAACGCTTTTTGTTTTAACGAATTATTGACCCTTTGATCATTTAAAATAATTGGAGCGATTATTTCGCTTAAATGCCATTCCAAATAAGGCGATTCAAATTTTTTGTGACTTATTTTAGGATACATTTTTTTCCATTTCTCAAAGTACAAAAAATGGCAACATTCATGTATGATAACTTCCATAGCATGAGATATTTTTTTATAGTTATAAAAAATAGAAAAACTCCAGTCGTTTAAAAAACGGGGACAAATCGGATTAACAGAAATCATTGCTTTAATTATTTTCCTGTTTTTAGGCCAATCAATTTGCATGATTTCTGAAAGTAAAATAAAAAAATCTTTTTCAATTTTCTGCCATTCTGTTTGATACTTTACTTTATTTTTTTCTATTAGCTCTTGATTATCTTTTTTAAATTGAATTAAATAATTCCTTAAAAATTTAACCTGCTCTTCCTCTGTTTTGAAAGAAAAAATTTTTTTAATTTTAGGATGTTTCTTAATTATATATCTACCCCAGCCCCATTCATTTTGAAACAAAAAACCGTATATCCAATCAACTTCTTTGGATATTGGGATGTCGATAAATTTTACTTTTAATATATTCATATATAAATTTTATCATTTTAAAGCAAAAAAATAAAGCCCAATTATGAATAATTGGGCTTAAGTTTATCTCGCATTGTATAGTAAACACATTGCAAGATCAGGTGAATTAATATCGCCAGTAGCAAGATAAGCTCGACTTCTGCATCCTCCCTTACAGAGTTCGCGAAAATGACATTGTTCCACTTCTCTGCACTGGAACCCTCTAATTTTTTTGAAAACCAAGGAGTTTTGCCAGATATCCCTTAAAGAAGAATGAGTTACGTTGCCAGCCAAGAATTCCGGATTTTCTCGCTGTGTCAAAGTCGGACAAAGCGATACATTGCCGTATGCGTCAACAAACAACATTGACGAACCAATGCCACAGGCAGGAGTTGTCCAATCCGCTATTGAGTCATGACTGTCAAGAAACTCAAAGGTATTACCGCTTTGTTGAAGCAGGTTCGCAAATTTCTCCGCCGAAACGGTCATTTCAGTATTGGCTCGGCCAATCGGTTCTACGGTAACCAGTCTGTGTAAAACACTGAATTCATTTTTTACGAATTCGATGAATTGGCGCATTTCTTCGATATTGTGCTGGCCAATCGCAGTATTGATTCTAACATCGCAACCCATCTGCAATAGTCGTTTGATTGTCGTAACGGTCTTTTGGAACGCTCCTCGGTGTTTGCGAAAAGCATCATGAGTTTCTTGATAACCGTCTAAGCTGATATAAAAAATCAAGCCATAATTGTTTTCAGATATGTATCTGAAAACTTTTTCGGTCATCAATGTTCCGTTGGTAAAAACCGAACAAGAAATCAACCTGCTCTGCGTCTCTTTAATAATATCAAGAATGTAAGGCAGTATGAATGGTTCTCCTCCTGTAAGTTGGAGTTCCATCACTCCCAATTCGTCGATTTGCGAAATTAAATCGCGGATATCATCAAAGGTCATCGAGTTGGTATTCGCTTTTGCTTCAGAAACACTGCAATCTGGAACATAGCAGTGTTCGCAACGCAGATTGCATTTTTTGGTCAATTCAGCGAAAACCACTCTAAGGGGCGGATTGGCCGTTACTTTTTTAACCAATCCTTGTTTGCCTAGTTTCTTCTCGGTTAAGAGCTCGGATGACACTAAATTACGCAAAACCGATTTACTTTGACGAATCAATTCCAACCTTTCTTTTTGTGGTATTTCTTCAGTAGGAAAGAAAGAGTCAAGAACGTGTCCGTCAAGCAGGTGCTGAATAACTTCGATCGTATCAGTATTAACATATGCCCTTTTGCCACTTTTCAGATCGTGAATGGTCCCCACCTCTCTGTTGGATTCGATATGGAAAACCACTTTTTCCGGAATAAATATCCGCTTCATCTCTTTGTTCTCCTTTCTGAAAAAAATGGGCTCCAAAGCGTTTGTACTATGGAGCCCTGTTGAGGTTTGCCTACTTGAAGATGTTGGCGATTTTCGGAACGGCTTTGCAGTTGCCACCGATGCACGAACCGCCACAACAAGGGCGTCCCATGTTGGCACGATTTTGCTTCTCTGACGAAGCAACAACCGCTTTTGCTTGGAACTTGCTCCAGTCGCGTTTCATGGCTTTTTCTCCTTTCTTGCCCATTAACTTTTATTTCTCCTTAGACAGAAAATCCACCATGGATTTTCATTTAACGTTATTGACCCAAAGGAGCAATAAAAGAAATAGGGCTTGGGATTTGGATGTTAAAGAATTATCGGCATCTTATCATTACCCCCCCCACTTTGTCAATAGTGTAGTTTAATAAATCGTTTTCGTAGCGGAGCGGAGAAAACACCTTATTCCCCTCTATAATTAATGAAAAAGAAATTTGAAAATTTTTTTAAAACAATTGGGCGATAGCCCAAAAAAGAAAAGGAATATTTCAGCTAACGTTTACCGATATACGAAGTTCTAAGACCCGAAGGGGATTAGAATTTGGGCGAGGAGAGCGCAGCGGGGCTTGAGTTACTCAAAGCTACTTTGTTATTGGCTCGCACCATTTAAAACTATCAATACACATTAGCATATTCGGCTTAAAACCATTTTCGCAAGTGTTATTTTCACTTAGCTTATAGTTGCCGTTTGTCATAGCACGAACAGAAGCAATGCAACAGTTGTAACTGCTTTTTTGTTCACATTGTTTTGCTAATTCGCCATAATAACCTTTAAAGTTTGAAACCTCAACCTTTTTACTAAAAAACGAATATAAATACAAACCTATGATTAAGGCAACTATAAGCGCCGCAACGATTAGCACATACTTGGTTATTTTTTTCATAAGGTTTAAAGAAAAGTGAATCAAAGTAGCTTTGAGTAATTTCACTTAACGTTTCGGCATCATCTGAAGTTGCGTAGCAATTTGGGTGGAGGCTTTTGTAAAAAGCCGTAACCAGATATACGCTGTTAGCTGATGTATTCCTTTTCTTTTGTTTTCTGATAAGAAAACTTGTTTTAAAAAATTTTCAAATTTCTTTTTCCGTTTTGGATTTTGGGCAGAGGGGTTAGGGGTGAATGCCCAAAATCCAAAACTCCTATATGCTCTTAATATAATGAGTTATCTTTTCAATAAACATCTCGTAATTATTTAGTATTATTGTATTGCCAAATTCACTATTTATATTGGTTGATAATTGTATTGGTGAATCAGGTATTTGATTTAAATAATATCGCTTATATTTCGTTTTCGTTGTTATCGCATTATGATCGCAATTCGGAAATTTAATAATGAACAGCAGAGTTTTGACGGGTGTGTGAAAAAATATGCCAGTGTTATCTTTGGATAATGCTATGTATTTATCAATATTGTGGGCGGTAAGTTTTTCCCATTTTGTTATTACGCCGCTGTTGTTATAATAAGGCATTTCATCTGGCAATATTAAAATTTGAAAATAATCCTTGTTATTTGTTCTGATATTCGCAGTTTCACCAAGCATATTCTCAAAATAATTGTTTGAATTTTGAGAATAGTTATTCATCACAAATTTTACCCCAATACCTGCTAAATCATTTCCGTTTTTTGAAATTAATATGTCAACCGTTTTTTCCATATATCTTCCATCTAGTTTTCCTTCTTTGCCATCTCCCACCCCAAGCGATTTGATTAAAAAATTTTTGCTTTTAAAAAAGAAATTAATTTTTCAAGTTGCTCTTCATTTTGTATAAATACTTCAAATCTTTCTTTTCCTAAACTTCCCTTTGGCTTACCGCCCTTTTCTTTTAAATATTTTTCACCGAAACGGTCGTCAAAAACTAACGACGGAATATTTGTAATATCAAAGTCGGTATTAATTTGCAAAAACGCTTTCCATTTCCCACCACCATTATTAGGTATTATGGAAAAAGATGATTTTTTAATTTTAAGTGATATATTTGTTTGATTGATTTTTAAATCTACCACTCCAAATCCATTTAAAAAATTAAAGAAATTATCAAAAAATTGTTTGGACTTTTCTTTTTTATAAAAAAATATTGCTATTTCCGATAATTCGTCTTTGCCATCAATTATCTTCTTAATCTTCTTAATTTTTTCGGTATTTTGCCGCTCTTCATCATCGGGATCATTATTTATATAATCAACTAAAAATAAATCATTTTCAAACCAAAAATATTTTATAAGCGTAACATTGTTCCGTTTTTTTGCATTGACGATATGTGTTTGAGTAAATTTTTGAGCAATAAAAATAATTTCTATCTGATCTTTTAAAATTTCATTATAACTCGGCAAATTTACCCCATATTTTTGAGTCGTTTCTAAATAAATTTCTGCAAAATTATCTTCTATAAAATCCTTATAGTCGCTTGCTTGTTGCGAAATATTTCTATCAAAATTCTTTTTTAATTCAAAAATAACAAATTTTCTTGTTTTTGGATTAAAAGCAAAAATATCAATCCTGCCAGAAGATCCATCACTTCTGACATTTCCAGATAATTGAAATTCATTTTTAATAAATTCAAAATTAGAAAAGAAATATTTCCAATGATTTGTTAAAAAATTATTAAGCTCTGTTTCGGTTTTTTGAACCTGTTTTAATATTTTTTTATCATTTATTGAAAAAAGTTTTGGCATATTATTATTTTTTAAAATTAATTGCAAAAATATTCATGAAATCTTGCCCTATTTCACGCATTTCTTCCAAATCATCAATATCCCAAACAGTTTCTTCGTTCCCATAAATTTCGCAAAAATCATCATAAAGTTTTGTCATCTCCTGAAAGTTTTTTTGTGATATTTTTATAGTTTTCATATTTAGTAAGATACTATTATTTATTATACAAATCAATAGATCCGTTTGAGGCGGTAATATAATTTTTTTGCAGTTGTTCTTTTCTGCCGTTTAAATTTTGTATGCGAACATAAGGAGGATTGCCAATTATAAAATCAAATTTTTCATTAAAATTATGAAAACAAAAATCATCTCTGATTGCGTTGAATTTTTTAATTTTATCTTTTGATAATTTTTGCAAGTTTTGTTTTGTTTTTTCTATATATTCATCTGAAATGTCGGCAAAATAAATATTTTGTTCTATAACCTCGCTTATATTTTTACCCGTTAATTTTGCAAATCTTTGTGCGGCGATAGTCGCAAATACTCCCTCACCACAGCCAGCATCTAGGATTTTTTCATCACCCGATATTTTTTGGCTATTAAATATTTTTTCAACCATAAAATCAACCACCCATTTGGGGGTAAAAACCACTCCATTTTCCTTTTTTATGATTGTGTTCATGTTGATATTATAGCGTATTTTAGATTAAAATAAAAATCGTTTTCGTAGCGGAGCGGAGAAAACACCTTATTACCCCTCTTTAATTAATGAAAAAGAAATTTTAAAACTTTTTAAAACAATTGGGCGATAGCCCAAAAAAGAAAAGGAATATTTCAGCTAACGTCAGGGATATACGAAGTTTTTCTGGAGCGTAGTGGAAGAAAAATTTGAGTGAGGGGCGAGCCGAGCCCCGAACCGCATATCCCTTGTTAGGCGAGGGCGAGCAAAGCGAGAGCGCAGCGTCCCCTTGAGTTTTAAAGAAATATTTTTATTATTTTTTGGCTTATTTTAGCTAATTTTTGGTACACTGCTATTGACTTTATTTTAATCATATGCTATATTTAATAGTCAAGATTTTTTGACAAAGAAAGGAGGATGCACAAATGGCCGAAACAGAAGATCGGTATTATGATTTTATCGAAAAAAGGCTGGCAGATTACGGCATTCGAGATGATCAATTGGTAGGTAAAATCTCGGGGGCCGTGGTAGATCTTCATCCAGCTCCAAGTCAAACGTGCTCGTGCGGAAAACCAGTTGTATTTGTCATGCACTCACGAGAATTTGATTGCACCCGATGTGGCAAGAAGTGGCAACTGGTTATGGAGGTTAAGCCCCTTTCATAGGATAACTTCCGCGAGCCAAATCACACATAGCCGTCAGTGGACTCAATGAGCACCACGGGCTTTTTTCTTTGTCAAAAAATCTTCGGAAAAAATAACAAAAATATTTCTTTAAAATTTCGCCTAACGTATCGGGATATGAGAAGTTTTTGCGACCAACAGAAGCAAAAATTTGGACGAAGAAAAATAATTTTTAAATTTATTCTTCATCATCTTTTTCTTTATTGCGCTCTTTTTCTACTTCTTCAATTGCTTTATTAGTTAAAGCGAGGCGTCTATCGCGTTTCTTAATTATTTCTTCATGTATTTTTTTACGTTCTTCTTCTGATAGATTTTCATCTTCTGCCTTTATTTCCAATTCATCAATTTCGTCCTTTAGGCAACTGATTTCTTCATCGAGTTTTTGGAAATCAAATTTTTTGTCCTCAATATTTTTTTGAGAAGGGATATTTTCTCTTTTGAATTGTTCATTCATAAATTTGTGTTAGTTAATTATAAAATTAAAAAATTATTTCTCGTAGTCTCATATCCCGTGTTAGGCGATGTGGCGACGACCAGAGCCATTTCGCCTAACGTATCGGCATCATCTGAAGTTTTTGTTTCGCTTCCTTATTATATTTCAAAAGGAAAAAAGAAACAAAAATTTGAGTGAAAGAATTTTTTACTCC
>VMGY01000025.1 GCA_007378955.1 Parcubacteria group bacterium Athens0714_12
CTTTATTTAATTCGCGATGTAATTATAATTTTTCTTTTTGCTCTAATTATTGCTTCGGCTATCGCCCCGGCAGTTAATTTGCTTGAGAAAATAAAAATACCCCGAGTGTTCGGAGCGTTAATCGTATATGTTATTGTTATTGGACTTTTGGCCTTTCTGATTTCTTTAATTGTTCCCACTGTTGCTCGCGATGTTAAAAATTTAGCTTCCAATTTGCCGAATTACATTGAGAAATTATCAGATAAATTTGAATCTCTAAAACAGGCATCAACTAAATATCAGGATATTATAGAAAAAATACAGAATTCTTTAAGCGGCGTGGGAGAGTTTTTAAGAAGCAAGGGTTCAAATTTACTTTCAACTTTGTTTGGAGTTTTTGGCGGGGTTTTTTCCTTTTTGTTGATTTTGGTTATTTCTTTTTATCTTTCTGTTTTGAAAAAAGGCGTTCAGCGGGTTTTGACTGCGTTAATTCCTATTCAGCACAGGGATTATATTTTAGATTTATGGGAAAGAGCGCAGAAAAAATTGGGCAGGTGGCTTCAGGGACAATTATTTTTGGGATTGGTTGTTGGCGTTATGGTTTATGCCGGGCTGCATCTTCTTAATGTTAAATTTGCGCTTTTATTGGCTGTTTTTGCCGGCATCATGGAAATATTTCCCTATATCGGGCCGGTTATAGCCGGTATTCCAGCTGTAATTATCGGATTTTTACAAGCGCCGCTTCTGGGTTTATGGGTTTTGGTTCTTTATGTTGTTATCCAGCAGATAGAAAATTATTTAATTGTTCCGTTGGTTATCGGAAAGGTAGTTGGGCTTAATCCGATAGTGATAATTATGGCACTGCTTATCGGCGGAAAATTAGGCGGAATTTTTGGTATGATTTTGGCTGTTCCTTTGACCGCTGTTTTTGCCGAGTTTTTGAAAGATATGCTTAGAAAAAGAAAAGAAGAAGAGAAATGGTAATTATTAGAATTTGCGTTGCGAGTCCAGGGAAGGTGATTTTACCTTCCTTTTCTTTATGGGAATGGAGATATTTTTCATGAAATAAAAAATACCTCGTGTTATCTTTCTCCGGTATAAATAAATTTGAAAAAATTAAAGCGATATCTGGCAGAATTGAAAAGAAAATTCCCAATCCAATAAATAATAGTTTGTTAAAAGGAATATTTTTAAAAACAATCAGCAGAAAAACAATTATTAATCCAACGAATCCATCAATAAACATTTTCAGAAATGGTTTCAGCAAATATTCCAGATTCCTGCTTTTTTTGAAAATTTCTAGATTTTTAAAAACCGCATAGTCCCAGTGAGGAATTTTATCCAGTATTAAATGACTGATTAGTCCTAAAATTATAATAAGGCCAAGATTATTGGTCTTGGCTCCAATTGCCGCGCCGACTATTAAATGGGGAGAAATTATCATATAATTATTATATGGCGAAATTATATATTGTTGCAACCCCGATTGGAAATTTGGAGGATATCAGTATTCGGGCTTTGGAAACCCTGAAAGGAGTTGATCTAATTTTATGCGAAGATACTAGAGAGACGAAAAAATTGCTCGCGCGTTATGGCATCAAAACTCCAGTTGGAAGTTATCACCAGCACAGCAAATTGGAAAAAATAAATTATATTGCTGATTTATTAAAACAAGGCAAGAATTTGGCTTTGGTTTCCGATTCCGGCACTCCCGGGATTAGTGATCCAGGAAATAAGTTAATTAGTATATTAGTAGATGAGTTAGAGAGTAAAGCCGAGATTATTCCCGTGCCGGGGGCGAGCGCAATAACTGCAATTGCCAGTATTTCCGGATTTCCTATGGATAAATTTATATTTCTTGGTTTCCCGCCGCACAAAAAGGGCAGGCAGAAATTTTTTAAAGAACTTGCCGAATACAAATATCCCGTGATATTATACGAGTCGCCGTATAGAATCATCAAAACATTGAAAGAATTAAGCTCAATTAGAGATTTTGAGGTTGCAATTGGCAGAGAATTAACCAAAAAATTCGAAACAATCTATAGGGGAGAAATTAGGGATGTAATTAATCAAATAAAACCGCGAGGCGAATTCACAATAGCAATATGGAGAAAAAAATCTTAATTACAACGCCGATATATTATGTAAATGATAAACCGCATATTGGACATGCATATACTACTTTAGCTGCGGATGTTTTAACGCGGTTTTTTCGGGCGCAAGGAAAAGAAGTTTTCTTTTTGACCGGCACCGACGAACACGGAGCAAAAATCGCCGAGGCAGCTGAAAAAGCAGGGGAAAGCCCACAAGAAATATGTGATAAAAATAGCAAATTTTTCAAACTCGCCTGGGAGAAATTGGGCATAAAATACAATTATTTTATTAGAACAACCGAAAAAAATCACGAAAAAACAGTGACAGAATTCTTAAAAGAATTAAAAGAGAAAAATGTTGTTTATGAAAAAGAATATGAAGGATTCTATTGTGTGGCTTGCGAGAAATTTTTAACAGAAAAAGATTTGATTAATGGTTTGTGTCCGGACCATAAAACAGAGCCGAAAAAGATTACTGAAAAAAACTATTTTTTTAAGTTGAATAATTATTTGGATAAGGTAGAAGAACTGATTGTTAAAAATAAATTAAATATCGGTCCAGAAAATGCCAAAAAAGAAGTTTTAGGTCTATTGAAACAGGGATTAGATGATTTTAGCGTTTCGCGTCAAAAAGAAAGAGTTAAATGGGGGATTGATTTACCATTTGATGATAATCAGACGGTTTACGTTTGGGTTGATGCGCTTTTAAATTATTATACTGGGGATGCCTCTGAAGATTTTAAGAAATACTGGGCAGAAGGAGAGGTTATCCATTTGCTAGCAAAGGATATTTTAAAATTCCACGCCATTTTTTGGCCAGCAATGCTTTTGGCAATAGATAAAAAATTACCGGACAGAGAATTTATTCACGGATTTTTTACTATTAATGGCCAAAAAATAAGCAAGACCCTTGGAAATATAATTGATCCGGTTGAAATAGTTAATAAATTCGGCTCAGATGCCGTAAGATATATTTTGTTATCTCAATTTCCTTTTGGCCAGGATGGTGATGTCAAAGAAGAAAAATTTGTGGAAAAATATAATTCCGACTTGGCAAACGGACTTGGAAATCTGGTGGCGAGAGTTTTAACCCTGTCTGCAAAAACCGGAATTAAAGAGGCAAAAGCCGATAAAGAGATA
>VMGY01000012.1 GCA_007378955.1 Parcubacteria group bacterium Athens0714_12
GACCGAATTCTTTTAATCAAAAATGAAAAGAAAATTTTTCGGTTTTGGCAGCCCGGCCTCTTTTCCGAAAGAGCCGTACGCGAAATCGCACGGCGCTGATTGAACGAAAATAACTGTGTCAAAAGAGATATGTAAATGCGGTACGGCGTGGAAAATAGTTGATTTAGCTATATAAATGTGTATAATTAAAAAAGTAACCTCAATTTTAAAATACGAAGTTATGAAAGATATTATCGCTAATAAATTGGAGCCATTTATTTTCCTTTATATAACAGAAAGGTGCCAACTTCGATGCCGCCATTGCTACATGGGAGATCGCCTTTCAAATCCCAAGGAAATGTCATTAGAAAAAATTATTAAAATCCTTAATTATTTCAAAGTTATTGGGCATTATAAATTGTATCTTTTGGGTGGAGAACCCTTATTACATCCACAAATAAAAGAAATTATTACTATAGCAAACAAAATCGGTTACGAAGTTGTTGTGACATCCAATGGACAGTTTGATAAAAAAATTCTTCAAGATTATACGCCAGAGTTAATTCATAGTTTTTCATTTAGTATTGAATCTTCAAATAAAAAAACTCATGATTATATTCGCGGGAAGGGTACATTTAAACGACTTATTGATAATATTAAGATTGTTCAGTCGCAAGGTTATCAAGCTAGGATAGTATCAACAGTTTCAAATATAAATGTGAATAAACTCACTGATTTAATTGATTATTCTGCTAGAGTATTAAAAGTTAGCATGCTATCCTTTCATTATTTCTCGCCAATTGGTCAAGGAGAAGAATATATCAACAAATTGATCTTGCCTGAAGACTGGATTAATTTTTGTAAAGAAATAGAGGAATATCCTATACCAGAAAATTTCTGGGTCTATTATCCTCCAACTTTTGTTTATTCTGACGAATTATCATATCTCACTGAGAGAGGATACAAGGGCTGTACAGCTCGTTGGGTTGAGCGTTTGGCCATACTTCCATCAGGACAAATATATGCCTGCTCAGTCTTTTTTGATACCAATATGAATTTTGCGCTATGGAGAAATAAAAAAATGGAAATAAGAGATTCCAAGAATACGGAATTAAGAAGTGTGTATAAGGTAAATGATAATTGCATGGATTGCCCAAATAAAAACCAATGCTTCGGTGGTTGTGGTGCCTATAGGGATCTTAAAAAAAAATTCCCTGGCATAATATCTTCTGATAATTGCAAAAGAAAAATTATTCCCCTGTGCCCCCTATGGTCAACTTATGCGGGAAATAATCACCCAATATCCAAAATACAGGAATTAAGATGACGCTTGAAATAATAAAAAAACATAACTTAAAAAAGCTTAGTTTGCGTAACAACAATATGGAAAATATTACAAATCAATTATTCCCACATAAATTAGAGAGTGTTATTTCTATGTACAAGAAATATCCAAAAAGAATTTTACCGAAGGGTGCTATGGTTACTCGAATAGCACCTAGCCCCACGGGATTCTTTCATATAGGCGGTCTTTATATGGCTCTTATTTCTGAGCGTTTTGCGCATCAAACTAAGGGGGTTTATTATCTTCGTATTGAGGATACCGATAAGAAAAGGGAAATAGAAGGAGCTCGTAAAATTATTAGTATATCGTTGTGTAAATATGGTTTGAGTCCTGATGAAGGAGAAGGCCTAGGTGGTATTGAAAGGGGCATATATGGCCCATATTGCCAGTCCGATAGGAAAGAAATATACAAAGTGTTTATAAAGCATCTTGTAGAAATTGGCAGAGCATATCCATGTTTTTGCAGTCAAAGCGAACTTGATGAAATGCGTAAAATGCAGGAAGAAGCAAAAGTGCGAACAGGATACTATGGCATTTGGGCAAAATGGAGAGATGCCGACAAAAATTTGGTAAAAGAGATGTTGGATAATAATAAGGAATTTGTAATTAGATTCAAATCTACAGGAGATTATAAAAAAAGTTTTTCATATAAAGATTTACTTAAATGCTCAATAGAATTTCCCGAAAATGATATCGATACAGTAATTATGAAATCCGACGGATTGCCCACATATCACTTAGCTCACGTAATTGATGACCATCTAATGAGCACCACGCATGTGCTGAGGGGTGATGAATGGATATCATCAATACCGCTGCATTATGAATTATTTAATACACTAGAGCTAGAACCACCGCTATATGGACACATTTCTCCTATTAATAAGATTGATGAATATGGCCATAGGAGAAAATTATCCAAAAGAAAAGATCCAGAAGCAAATGTTATCTATTACGATCAAAAAGGTTACCCCAGAATTGCCATAATTGAATACCTCATGAATTTGGCCAATTCTGATTTTGAAGATTGGAGAAATAAAAATCCAACAAGTCATTATACGGAATTTACATTAACTTTTAAAAAATTGGCTGCGAGCGCCGGGCCATTGTTTGATGAAGCCAAACTGAGAGATATTTCCAAGGAATTAATTGCAAAAATGACAGCAACAGAAATTTATGAAGATGTAGTTAATTGGTCTTCGGAATATGATTCTAAATTCAAAGATGTTTTACTTTCAGACAAAAAATATTGGGTTAATGCTTTTTCTATAGAGAGAAGTATAAAAAAAACAAGAAAGGATATTGCTTGTTGGTCTGAGATAAAAAGATTCTTCTACTTTTTAATTAAAGAGGAATTTGCAAAGCCAGACTGGTTAAAATTCAACAGCCCATTAAGCAAGAATGAGATAAGCGACATATTATTACAATATAGCGCTGAGTTTTCAATAAATGACTTACAAGATGAGTGGATGAACAAAATTCGACGCATTGCCATTAAATTCAATTTTGCTCCTAATGCTATAACATTCAAAGATAATAAAGATAAATACAGGGGTCATGTTGGTGATATTGCTCAGATTATTAGATACGCGATTACTGACAGAACGCAAACCCCAGATCTTTATCAAATTATTCAAGTGTTGGGTGAACAAGAGTGTGCAAGAAGAATCTCCTTTGGGAGAAATTTTGACTAAACACTCTTTATTATCTAGAATAATGTAAAAAATTAATCATATGGGAAAAATAATCGACTCGAAAGATGCAGAATGCTATTTTATTGACTATAAATTTGTTTCAAAGCATAATCTTAGTGGCTTTATAGAAAAAGTGAAGTTGGGTGGCCTTAATTTGGATAGAAATATGTTTGTTATTTCCACTTGTCTGCGTTATGAAATTTATAATTTTTCTGGCAAAGAATGGAAATTTGAGAATAAGAATATGTTTGTACATATTTCAGGGAATTTATGCCTAAGAAGATTCATTTCGCTTTTATGTGGGCTCCAATCAGAGATTATTGGCGAGAGAGAAATATTTGTTCAAATTCGTTCTGCCGTGTACGAAGCAGCAAAAAACAACATGCTCGATAAGGCTGTGTTTTGGCACATTGTTTCTTTATTTGAAAAAGCTGAAAAAGTAAGAAATACACATTCTATTGACTGTCAAGAAAATTATTCTACAGTGGGAGCAAAGGTACTTGACAAAGAAATTACTAGTCCGGCGAATGTAGCAATTATTGGTGGTGGATATATGGCTGAATCATTTTTGAATAATATCAACGCAACCAAATTAAAGAAAGTTTATTGGATCAATAGAAGTGTTGAAAAAATTAAAAAAATTGCCAGAAAACAGCATATTATTCCGATAGAGTTATTCGAGTTTTATAATTTGGAGAATGCAGAACCAGTCATAAATAAGGCTGATTTTGTATTCGCTGCTGCCTATAATTGCGGCGGACGATTTTCAAAGATACATTTGAATGATACTAATTGCGTAGTTGATGTTTCCTATCCATCTCTTTTTTCAGATGATATTGGATGCAATTTTTATTCTATTGATAATACTTACTTTGAAAAATTAATAGAAAGTCCAATTTCAAAAAGTCTAGTGTTTTCTGCTGAAAAAGAAATTGATTCACTGATTCTATAAAAATGAATACAACTTTTGTAAAAAATGAACTATTGTCTTTTGTTAATTTGGATAATATTTTGTTTGTAACCACCCAATCCATTGATATAAGTTCAGATATCGATATATATTGTGTCGCCAAAAATAATATTAAATCTCAAGTACATATTTATAAGAAAAATGGTTATTGGATTGAAGTTTTTATTGATACTTGGGATGATATGAGGCAAAAAATAAAAAATAATGACGAAATTGTTGTTGGCTTTATTTTAAGAATGCAGCTAATTGAATTTTTGAGTAATAGGAACGCGTTTAATGATGCCGTTCAGCTTATAAATGATAAGTACGAAATTGTTCAGGAAAGGAAAACAATCTTAATGTATCGCATAAAAGTTTTGTCGTCAAAATATTTATCAGCTACAAACACGCAAACAAGATCATTTTTCAAGGGTCAGCTAATTCCACTTTTCGCCTTGATAGTATTTGATAAATATGGTGTTTGGCCTGAATCACCTAAGAAATGGATTGAGCAATTAAAACGAATGAAAAAGACAGAGTCAAGACAAATCGTACAATGCATTGACTCAGATGAAAATATTGATGAACTTATTAAAATATCTACCAAAAACTTTAAAGGCATCCATATAGAAAAGGATAGTGAAAACAATAAAATAACATATCTCGGATAAACTATTTTTGAAAGAGCTATCAGTGTGCTTATTTAGGACATTGAATTACGAAATGCAGATCTAACAACCAAATCTGGACAATTCAAAAACCTCTTTGGATTTCCCAAATTTGGTTGGTAGCGAGCAAATTGTAAAAATTACAAACATTGAAACGAATAATTAAGCGATTTGATAAGCCAGCAGGCTGTAGATATAGTTAGCCAAATATCCGCCCACTGATCTTGGTAAGCTGGTTACCAGTCCATAAAACATTTTTAAGTTTCTGAAATTGAGTTCTATTAACATTCTGGTACCGTAAAGAAATTCCTGAAATTTGGTCATTGGATTTTTCATATTCTTTCTCGGTTTAACAAGGAGCATTCTTTTGCCTTCGCGACAGAAATCTTGCTGGAGTTTTTTAGAGACATATCCAGCGTCAGCAATGAATAATCCCAATAAATCCTTGTTTAGTTTAAGAAAGATTTCTCTGTCGTCAGTGTTGCCGGAAGTGAATCTTACAGCCAACATTTTCCTGTTCAAATCAGTTGTAATGTGCATTTTTAAGCCAAAAAATGGACCTTTTCCTGTATATCCCCAGTTAGCTAATCCCTTCATTGTTTTGTGTCCTTCAGCTTTCCGATTAGAACAGACCGGTATTTCAGTAGAATCAGTATGCTTGATAAAATGCTGATTGCTTCTGTTGGCTTTCAGAATTGTTACCAGAACCAGCAGAGCCAGATGAGCAAATCTATTTATATTCACCACCAAGGTTTTGTAAGAACATTTCGGCTTAAAGATTTTATAGACAGACTTCTTGGTGGCAATGTTGTTAGATTGTTTGAAGATTGCCAGCGAAAGAGTGTCCGTCCTTTTAAGAGCTAATTTTCGACCTTTGTTGTTTTCAAACTTATCAAGTCTCAATTGTTTGTAGAAGAATTTTACAATCTGCTTTAAATTGTTGTATAATTGAATTACGGTTTTCATAATGGTGTAAAATTATCTATTGTTGACTAATCCGTCAACATTATAATTTTACACCATTATGAAGATTTCGGCTCTTTCGTAATTCAAGGTTTAGGAGTAATTTAATATTACAAATTTATTTATAGGATATTAAGTTTCAATAATATTTCTGTAAAAAATTTAGGCGCTATTTTAGTTGCAGTTAATTCTTGAATCTAGGTACTAAAAAAATAGTAAGCGCTTAGCACCGCCCACCAAATCCACTCCGAAAAATCGGAAAGTCTCGAAATCGTAGCCCCAAGGGGAATCGAACCCCTGTTTACAGGATGAAAACCTGCCGTCCTGACCACCAGACGATAAGGCTAAAATCAATAAAAGTATAATTTTATTATAGCATCTTTATTGCAAAAATGTTGCCATACCTCAATGGTTCTAAGTACTACTTATTTTAGCTCTTATTATAAACATTTGTCAGCGCCGTGCGATTTCGCGTACGGCTCTTTCGGAAAAGAGGCCGGGCTGCCAAAACCGAAAAATTTTCTTTTCATTTTTGATTAAAAGAATTCGGTCTCAGAATCGGGATATTCTTCAAAAAAAGTTCGAATTTCATTCAATAAACACAACCATTTAAAATTAAAATCTAGGCATTCGCCCATGGCGAATTAATTATAAAATTATGCCAAATCAAACATTTTTGGTGGTTTTAAAAAATATCTGAAATAATTGTTATAGGCATTAGTTATAAGTTGCCCCATGGCAGGGTAGCTCAGTTGGTTAGAGCGAGGGAATCATAACCCCTAGGTCGTGGGTTCGAATCCCACCCCTGTCACTAAAATAACTTGCAACTAATAACTTATAACTAATAACCAAAACTTTATCCCCCTCCTCTTTTATCCCTCCCGTTTAAGGGGAGGATTTTTGTTTTTAGGCGTTAAAAATTTACCTATGTACTCATCTTGTACACGCTATTGACAAATTTTTGAAAAGTACTAAGATGTTTAATATAAATAGATGGATCTTTGAAAAGCCAATATCTCGCCAATATCCTGTTGCTTTGCCAATATCCGATTATTTTCAAACAAAAACAAAAAAGGAGGAAAAAGAAATGAAGACATTGTATTTAGTTTTGTTGGGTTTGCTGATATTGTTCGCGGCTATGCCGGTTTACTGCGCCGAGGTAGGCGGCTTGCCGGCGAAAAACGGGTTTGAATTAGCTTTTAAATCTGATTCCTCGGAAAGGGATATAGAACTAAAAAGTCCTTTCATCGTATGGCAGGACTCAGGCTCAAGCGAGGGTGGGGGTTACAGCTCATCATGGAGCGAGGAAGTCAAAATTAACAGCTTTGACGCCGTTGAAAAAACGCAAGCTTCGTACTTCAAAGCTTGTTACACGTTTTTATTTTTAGATGAGGCGCTTCAAATTTTCGGGAAAATCGGTTCAGTTTCAGGTGGGCAAAACTGGAGTAATATTGAAATTGAGGAATATTACAACAGCGAGTATGATTACGACGGCGGCTACTACGAATATCATAATAAGAACGCGTATTGGGTCAAAAACATGCCTGAAACTCCTGTCAGTCCGCGATGGAGCGCCAGTTTTGGTTCTTATTATGGGCTCGGGGTAAAATGCGCCCATAAAATGGACAGTGGGGTAAAAATAGGAATGGGCTTACAATATACTGTAAGCAAATTCAAAAAAGACGCCACTATTTCCAAAGATGAGGGATCTGGAGGATATGATTATGACTCCGGCGATTATTGGTATCGCACTTCTTACGCCTCATCTTCAACGACAACCATCGCGGATTATGAGACCGCAGAACCGCAAATTTCAATTATTGCCAGTAAAGAATTTGACAAATTTGGAATTTACGGAGGTATGACCTATTCCATATACCAAGGAAAGGCGAAAGGAAATACCAAATATTCTTACCAAGAATCCTATGAGGATTCGTACGGCAATGAATCTGAAGACAGCGAAGAGTCGTCTAATGATTTCAGTTTCAAAACCAAAAGCAGCCGAAATCTCGGATTGTTTTTGGGAGGAGAATACAATTTAACGGAAAATTTCGGCTTAAACACTGAAATCGCCGTGGGCAATGAACAAAGGCTCACAGTGGGAGGTTTGTACAAGTTCTAAATTAAAAGGGATATTGGCTAAAAGCCACAGCTTCAACAGCTGTGGCTTTTTATTTTTGGATTACGAAATGCCTAAAACGCGGCAGGACGCGCAGGACGGGGTCAGGTCTTACTTTATTACTTTTTATTCTTTTTTTTCTCAACCTGTTTAATCACCCGGCTAACAGTTACATAATGAATCCCTAAATAATCAGCAATTTCTTTTAAAATATAGCCATAATAAACATAAGATTGATAAATGGTTTCTTTTTTTAATTCCTTATCCTTAAGTATTTTTTCGGTAAATAATTCATCAAGTGTTGGCCTTAATACATATCTTTGTGCTCTCGGCACTTCCTTTAGCCTTTCTTTGTCTTTCAATATGTCTTTAAATTTTTCAATGAAATTATCTGCGCCGAGCAATATCTGCCCTTTTAAATCTTTCCACGGGGAATCTTCTTTAATTCCATCAAATATAAATTGTTTATATTGTTCCCTTGCTCTTATCTTGTTACTCCCAAATTGAAAAAGTATCCAGTCAACTGTCAAAAAACAAGGTTTTTTCACTTCTCCAATAATGGCCATATAACTACTCCATCGCCAATCTTGAGGCCATTTTACTAAACCTGCCCTTAAAGGATTTAAAACTACATAGCGGCATAATGATAAAAGATAACTATCTTTATCCACCAATATTGCCTTATATCTTCCTTGAAACAGATGCCCAACTTTATTATGCCTTGTATTAAAAGACTGAGTATATACCCCATTTAACTGTCTCATCCCTCTGGATAAATTTCCTTCAGGCGTCTCAATAATTAAATGGTAGTGATTATCCATTAGGCAATAAGAATGGCAGATCCAGTTGAATCTCTCAATTACTAAAGACAATACTCTAAAAAAGTTACCCCTGTCCAAATCATCTTGAAAAATTATCTGTTTTGCGTTTCCTCTAGAAGTTATATGATAAATTGCTCCTGGATATTCTATGCGTAATGGTCTTGTCATAAAATAATTATAACGGTTCTATGTTGTCTTACAAGACCTTACTTTCAACTGCTATTTCCTGATAAATTTTTTATCTCTTTTTCAAAAAATTTCTGAAGTTTTATTTTTGTAATTTTCCCTCTTAAAAATTGAATCTCTATATCCTCAATATCATCTAAATAAATTAGCTGCTCCAAAAATAATCTTGGATCGAATTTTTCTTTATATTTTTTTTGAGCTATCTCAATAATCTTTTTTAAAGAAATATGCTTTTCTCCTAAAAGAAAATATAAATCAATATAATCTTTTAATGTGCCTCTTCTTCCTAATGTATATGCTTTCATAGCTGCAATTTCTGGAATTTTTAAAATATTTACACATTGAAATTTAATTGGCTTAAAAATCAAAGGAAAAGAATATTTTACGAAATCTACTTTTGTTTTACTAACATTTAGGCTAAGCTGCTCTGAATTATTCACTATTACCTCCAATTTTTTATCTCTAAAAATTTTCTCTACTTTATTTAAAAAATTTGAAGGAATATCTTTCTTTGAAAATAAATCAAAATCAATTGATATTCGATGGCCAATCTGTAAAGCTAAAGCTGTCCCTCCCGCTAAATAAAATTCGGGAAAATTCTTAAATCTTTGGAAAATTTCTCTGCCTTCTAATTTTAATACTTCTTGATGCATATTTTATTTTCTTAATTCCTAACAAAAGAGAAATTAATCTCAAAGCCCTCTCTCTGAACTCGCTAATCGGGGCATTTTCTATAATATTTTTAATCTCTTTTTCCCCGTAATTTTCAATTATCCATTGCCAATGCTTCCAACTCCCATAATTGATAGTATTAATGATAATTCTTTGTTTGTTCTTTTCTAATTGAAGCCAAGAAAATTTATAGGACCAAAAAAGAGAGGTAAAAAATTCTGGGAGTTTTGTTTTTTGTTTAAGTTGTCCTTGCTTTTTCATTCTTAATTTCTTTTAACCTTTTAAAATTTTTTGTCAAAATTATGACGATTTTTAAAAAAATAATTATAACGGTTTTTTATTTTGTTATATTGCAAGACCTGACCCCCTTATGCTTATGCTTATGCACTTATGCACTGACCCCCTTATGCACCCCCTTATGTGCTTATGTGACCCCCTTATGCCCTTATGATGACCCCCTTATTACTCTGTAAAATACGAAATGTCTCGCAATAACAAGTTATTCGTCTATCCTATAAACCTTAAGACGCACACAAGCATTTATCACATCTCCCGCTGTCTGAGTAATTGTAAATTTATACCTTATTGAATAAGTGCTGGAATAAGAAGTATTGTAATATTCAAAACTTTCTCCTTTTATTCTTGCGTTGCCATTCCAACAATCAGGGTCAAAACCTAACATTGGAATGTATTGTTTAAAAACACCTACTGGTTGAGTATCAAAATATGGGGTTATAATCTCGTATTCCGGTCCAGCATTTGGGTCATACCTATTATCATATACTAAAGTAGCTCCTTTCAAATTACTAACTCCAATTGAATTTAAACATCTTGATCCTGTGCAAATATCTCCTGACGCTTTTATATTACCACTAACATCTAATTTTTCACTTGGCGCCCCCGTCCCGATGCCGACGTTGCCGCTTCGAAAAACAACAAAACCCGTGGAATCAATATATAACCTGGTATCAGCACTACCACCACCAGTAAATCCAATTCGAGAACCATCAGCATTATCACCGTTTAATGAAATGGCGTTATAGGCAGTATTGGATGTATTCGCGCCAAGAAGCATTTTAGTAGTGCCACCTGAATTTATATCCAACTTCGCCCCCGGCGCCGTCGTCCCGATGCCGACGTTGCCGTCTGTAGTTATACGCATTCTTTCTGTAAGCACACTGCCATGAAGTCTGGTGGCAAAAGCCAAATATCCGCCATATTCCCCAGATGTTGAATTATTTTTGCCGCCTCTAATTCCGGCCCATCCGGCTCCGGCAGTGGAGCCAGCTAAGTACCTTCCGCCAAAGGCGATTGAACCGCCTCTGTCTACCGCCATATCCGAATTGCTTTGGATAAAGAGTTGTCCGGAAGCAGTATTAAAAGCGCGGTCTTCGCTGGAAATAAGTTGCGCGTATACGACATCACCGGCGGTATTCTGACCTCCGATACCCGTAACAATTGTAAGATTAGACCTGGGGTCAGTGGTCCCGATGCCGACGTTGCCGGTGGATGCTAAGATTGTCAGCTTTTCACTAAATGTCCCATAAGAACCTGTGTCAAAACCTATTCCTATTCGAGTTGCTGTTTGATGTGCCCAAATATTGAAATATCCTCCTGCATTTGTATTAAACCCCATACCATACCTTCCTTCAGAACCCATTCTGATAGCGTCAACATTTGATTCGCCATTCCCAAACATTAATTTTGAAGCAGGCGCCGTCGTCCCAATGCCGACGTTCCAAGCCGTATTTTGTGGATAAAGATTTGAGCCAGATTGAGTCCAATATCCTCCGCCTGCGGCCGCCCAACTTGCTTTACAGTCTCCATTAATACAAAGTCCGCCCGAAGCGTTAATTTGCCCTCCCTGAACATCAAGCTTATAACCCGGCGCCGTCGTCCCAATGCCTACATCGCCATTAGCTAAAATAGTCATTCTGTCTGCGCCGGCAGTGGAAAATCTTAAAATATCCACACCGCCACTATACATTCCTGTATTGGTGTCGGCACTGAAAGAAAAACCAGGGCCTGCCGCAGTTCCATTTGCGGCTTGCACTAACCTGCCGGAAGTTATTACTTGGGTGCCAGCCGCCTGCAGACTGCCAGAAACTAAATTCAAGGAATCACCAGGTGGTAAAGTAAGCGTATTGGCGGCTGAGCGGTATAATTCAACATCTGTGCCAAAAGCAATCCCGCCAGTTGCTGTGGTATGAGTGGCTAATTCTAATTTATGGGTTGGCGCTGTTATCCCGATGCCGACGTTGCCGTCTTTTGTCACTACCAACTTAGTCACATTTTCATTTTGAAGAAGCAATAAATTACCAACTGAAGTACTGTCAATATTGCCATAAATAAGGTTTTCTCCTGCCTGAAGAATTAAAGCATTACTGCCCACCATAAAACCCTTGGCTGTGGAAGAATTGCCTAAAATAGTCAAAGCTCCTTGCTTGTCTTGAGCGCCGGTTCCTACATTAACAGGCGCGTCCACATTGCCTAACGGAGGATTAAGACTTGGCTCGTTCCATTGCGCGAAAACAAAAAAAGGAGAAAGCATCAGGCAAAGAGCGAGGAAAAAGAAAGAGATGGTTTTTTTCATATGGCTTGTGTTGTTAATTTTAATTATTAAATTATGTAATAAAATAAACATTGCCCATTTAAACAAATAATAAAATATTTTTCAAAATCGCCAAAGATTATTTTTTCCCTAAAATCTCATTCACTTTATTAACTACTTGGATTGGCGTCATATTCGCCTTAATCAAATAATCCACCGCGCCTAATTTTTGGCCTTTCTTTATATCGTCTTCCTGGCCCAAATTGCTAAGTAAAATAACCGGAATATTTTTAGTTTTTTTATCTTTTTTTAATTCTTCCAAAACGCCAAAACCGTCAAGCTGGGTCATAATAATATCCAAAAGAATAATAGCTGGCATTTCTTTTTTAGCTATTTCCAATCCGGTTGTTCCATTATTGGCTTGAAAAACCTTAAAATTATTATTAGAAAATTTTAAAGAATACATTTTTAAAAGAATTTCCTCATCTTCAATAATTAAAATCTTCGTTTGCTTTTCCTGGTTAGGCATAAATTTAATTTTACAACCCTCCCCTTTCCTCTTTTTATTAATAATTATAACACAATGATTTAAAAATAAACAATGATGTTTATTCACTTAAAGTATATAAATAAATATTATCAAATTTGTAAATTATCCGCAAGACAAAAATTAAAAAAATCGTTGGTTGATTCACCAGCGATTTTTTTAAGAATTTTTTTCATCTTCTCTTCTTAGGAAATGATTTTTACTTTTTGGTTTAGAAAAAAATATTTTTTAGATATTTTTTCTCCCGCCTTGAGGGCGTTTTTACATTTCTCGCTACACTTAATATCCACAATCTCGCCCTCCCCGACGTCAGCAAGTCCTTCAACAAGTCCCACGATTGCCCCTATATTACGCATATTTCTTTCCATTTCTATCATTTCCCTCCCCCCTTTCTATCTATATTTTTACTTAAATTCAATTTTAATAGAGTTATTTTAGGTTATATTAACAATTGTATCAAATTTTGACAAATTTGTCAATCCACCTGTGGATAAGTCATAATCACAAAAATTATATAAATCTCAATGAAACAGTTGACAAATGTGAATAATTTAGTAAGATAAAGATAAACAAGAACTTAAAAGCACATTGAAAATTAAAAAAGGGGGTGAATCATGAAAATTTCAAAATATCTTCAAATAATTCAAGAAAAAAATGGTTCTCTTTGTTTCAATTCATTGATGGGAAATTTATTTTTTCTGGAACCGTTGTATATGAATACCTTGAAATCATTTCACTCACCTCGCGAACTCACGGAAAAAGAAAAAGAATCTTCCATTGTCTCTGAACTTATTGAAGCGCATTATTTAATTAAAAATGACTTAGAAGAAAGAAATATCTTAAAGAAGCGCAATAAAAAATGGATAAAATCAGTTGTTGGCGGACGCCGTGTCTTCCTTTTGAATCTTATCGTCTCTGAAATTTGCAATATCGCTTGCCCTCATTGTCTGCACAAATGCTCTGTCAACACAAACTTGTCCCATGGAAACAAAAAGCTTATGGACTGGCCAACAGCCGAAGAATCAATTAATCTTTTTACTAATTTAATGGCAAAATGGAAACGAAAAGATTATACCGTAAGCTTTGGCTCCGCGGAACCATTAATAAATTGGCGTGTTTTAAAAAAATCAGTGATTTATTTAAAAAAAATAAATCCGGATATTAAAATAACTATAAATACCAATTTATTACTGATAGATAATGAAAAAGCGAAATTTTTCAAGGAAAATAACGTGTACTTGTCTACATCTTTAGACGGCCCAAAAAAAGGAAATGATCTTATCAGAATTTACGCTAATAAAAAAGGCACGTATGGCGATATACTGAACAAATTCAAACTATTAGCTAAGATAGGTTATCCTTTAGACGGTTTCAGTATAACTATCAACGACAAAAATTTTAATTATGTTGACGCGAATTTTATTAAATGGGCTTCTAATCAGGGATTTAAGGGCATCGCGACAGATATTGATCTCATTAATACCTTAAATTCATCTCGTTCAGTTGACGATTACGTTGACAAATTAATGGAATTAAGGAAAGCCTGCCTTGAGAGCGGTATGGAAAATTTTGGAAGCTGGACGACCGCTTACCACAATTTAGTTAATGGCTGTGAAGATAATATGCCGACATTTTGCAAAGCCGCAAAAGGAAATAATGTTTCAATTAACCCCGAAGGCAATATCTTTATTTGCGGCCACACCAATACTCTTTTAGGAAATATCAAGTATTTTGAAAAAACTTTTTATCCTAAAAGTCCTTACTGCGATCTCATTGAGAAAAGATTACCGGGAAATAATCAAAATTGTTTTAGCTGTTATATTGAAGGAATATGCGCCGGCCAATGCCAAATAACAAGAGAAGCGGCCAAAAGGACAAAAAATAAGCGCGATTTATTTTTATGCAATTTTTATCGGGCCGCAACTTTCAAACTTTTCAAAGAAAAATTACGGGCCGAATTAATAAATAATTAAGGAGGTGAATTATGCGCAAAGTTAAAGCCGAGCCCCAAAACAGCATGGGCGGCAAACGAACGACCTGCAAATAATCTTTTGCGGAAAATAACAAAATAGGGGTGAATTTATTTCGCCCCTTTTTTATTTTTTAAAAATGAATATATCAAAGGAAGCGATAAAAGCAAAAAACCGGACAAAACGATTGATTGGCGCAATGAAAAAGTAATTAAAACAAGCCCCGCAATCGGACCGCCAATAATTGAAGAAAATGATTCAATGACTGACTTAGCCGAAAGAACAGTGGCGCGATTTTTGGAACTTATATAAAAATTGACAAGTGATTCTTCCAAGGGCACGAAAATTTCTTCTATGGAACTGAATAAAATAAAAATCGCTGCGATTATTAAGGAACCGGAAATAAAGCCTAAAGACATAAGCAGAAACGCGTAAGCCGCCATAATAAAAAGCAAAATAGACAGCCGGCTTTTTTTCTTAAGAAGCTTTTCTATGAACAAAGGCAAAACAACCCCAATACCGGCAATAATTGAAAATAAATATCCAATCATCGGCAAGGAAATATTATTTTTTTCCAAATAAGGAGCCCACGCCAAAGAAGTTATCTCGTCAACAAAATAAAAAACAAAAATGCCAAGAAACAGCAAACTGATTATTTTACTTTTGAAAATAAACTTGAAGCTTTCTTGAATATGGCTTGTAAACTTTTTTATTTCATAAACTTTTTTAGCTTCTTCGGATTTTATAGATTCCTTTTTTATTTCAGATTCTTTCCCTAAAAAAAGAATTAAAGAAGATAAAATCATACCCGAGCCAAATATCGCCCAAAGGATGGACATGCCGTAAAGTCCGACAACAATGCCCGCAATCACGGGTGCGGCGATTAAGCCAATATTTCTAAAAGCCCTGGTTTTCAAAAAATATGAATCCGTAAGAAATCTTTCCTTTTTTTCATTAAGCAAATCCACGACCCATGCCCGATCCGCCCCGCTGAAAAGAGTTTCAAATATCGCGTTAGCGACAAAAAGCAGAAGCATCGCGTGAAAACTATGGACAAAGGGTACGAACAATAAAGAAAAGCCGCTTAAAACATACCCCAAAATAACGCTGAATTTTCTACCATAAATATCGGCAATCGCGCCAGTCGGAATTTCAAATATCAAACCCGCGATACTTCTGGCGCTTCCAATTAGAGCGATCTTCCAAAAATCAAAACCAATACTAAGAAAATATAAAACATAAAAAGGCATTATCACTTTTGAAAGCCCCAAAACCAAAGAATGCAAATAAAAAGGTGTTAAAATTTTTAACTCATTTTTCTGAAACATACTACTAAAAACATAATTCTAAAATAAAAAAGTATTTAACTTTCAACAATTTTTAAATATTTTTCAAACATATAAATAAATTTTATTTACCCTGCCGCCACCTCAAAACAAAACCTGCTCCCCTTGCCCTCGCCTTCGCTCTCTGACCAGATTTTGCCGCCGTGCGCTTCAATGTTTTTCTTGGCGATAAAAAGTCCCAAGCCAGAGCCGGTTTTGGAGATGTCCGGGATTATTGAGCCGCGGGTAAATTTGCCGAACAAAAAAGGGTTATTTTTATGATAACCCTTTATTTTAGAACAAAATTTCCAACAAGAGCAGTAACTGAATCAAATTTTTTATTTGAATCTACAACTAAAAGGTCACTGCCACTAATTTCAAAGTGATTTATCATAAGGTGATAATGCCTTGTTTCAAATGGCTCAATTTCTTCTAATCCCTCTAAAGTATTAAAGTAGTTCAATACCTCCAGAGGCCTCATTCTTATCCTTTTATAACCTATGATAGGCTCAACCCTTAAAATAATAAAGCGAATTCTAAAGTTTTCGGCCATTTTAGCTACAAACGTATAGTCTAAATCTGGTATAAAAGGGCTATCAACCTCTTTGCCATTTAATCTTAAAGCTTTCTTCGCGGAGATTGCATAATGACAATCTACCAACAAAACATCACTTCGACTTTTTAAAAAGTTGTTTGTGACTAATTCAGCAGCAGGCAAAATTAGTTTGTCATGTTTGCAACCTATTTCTTCCCAACTATCTAGTCCCATTGTTTTCCCGAGAGCAATTACGGCATGCCGCTGTTTAGCCACATCATGAGCAAACTCTTGTGATAATTTTTTACAACAGCTAGTTTTTCCTGCTCCGTGAATCCCTCCGATAAACACGACTTGCTTTAACACTTAACTCACCTCCTTATTTTATTTGTCTAATAAAATTTTCAATGTTCTTTTATAATTTTTAATTAAATTTATTTTCTTTTTAGTTCTTAGTTTTCCTTTTTTGATAATTAATTTTCTTTTTCCTTCTGACAGTTTAATAATTCTATTTATGACATTAAAAGATTTTTTTGTTTTAACTGGGTATAAAAATCCATTATAATTATTCTTAATCATATCTGAGAAGCAGTCAATATCACTATTAATAATACATAAATCATTATGTCCTATCAATTCAGATTCAAAAGGAACAAGTGGACAAAAATCTTTAGTTGGTAAATTTAAAAGTATTTTAGTATTTTTATATCTTAATAAATACTTGGGTAGATCAAACTCATAACCCAAAAATAAATTTATTCTACTCTTGCAAGGTTCTACTATTTTCCTTAAATGATCATGAATTTTGTCAATTATCAATTCCTTGCTAAATCTTGATGCCACTAAAACACCATGGTAATCGCTATATTTCATAACTATTTTTACCATGATTTTTAGGGCAGTATCCAATCCTTTGTATTCATCTGCGCGATTGAAACTAAAAATTATTTTTTTATCGGTCGGAATGCCCCTCTTTTTTAATTCTTTTATAATTTCCTCTTGGGAATATTTATATTTTTCAAATAACAAAAAATAAAATCCGTTTTTGAAAGCCAACATTTTGCTTTCTCGAATATCAAATAATTGCATTAGTATCTTTTTTACATTTTCAGAAATATAACCTAAATATGCATTTTTATTCTGGTTAATAATGTCAATGGCCCTTTTCTCCCACTTCAACCACTTATTATTGTCGACGTAAGACTGTTTATGACTTTCTGAAAGGCTATGGGGTATCCAAACATTAAAACAGTTTTTTTGCTTTATGTCAATATGTCCAAAAATAGTATCGTTATAAATAATAATGGTTTTTTCTTTTTTAAAATCTGTTATGTCTTTTATAATTTTATTCGCTTGTTTATTGTATTTTTCCCATATGCCAAAATTAAAATAATTATCAGTTGGCTTTAACCTTGAATCAATAAAATATATTTTTCCATTATGACTTTTACAAATTTTATTTGATATTTTTAATAAATCTTTTCTATCGCCAATAAAACTTGGTTTCAACTTTATAGTAATAATAGAAAGCTTAAAATTATACTTATTCTTAAAACTATTAATAATTTTATCAAAACCCATTATAAAGTTATGAGCTATCGCTCCAACCCCGCAGGTTAAAGAAGTTACACCATCTTCAACTATATATATAATATGAACTTTAGATTTCCCCATAGGACTAATTAAAATCTATCCCTATTTTATTCATAATTATTTTAGCTATTTTTTTAACTGGTATATCTGATTTGACCGATAAAAAATTTTTATCACTAAAATTTTGAAAAAAATCTTCATAATATGAAAAACAATATTGCATGCCAATTTTTCCACTCCAAACATCAATCTTGGTTTCCTTGCGAGGCCTTCTTTTTAAACTTTGTTGCGGCTTTATTAATAAATATATATATAAATATGGTTCAAATAATTTATTTTGATTTAGTGCTTGCCTCACCCAAATTGTTTTTTCATTTAAATCTTTAGCGTAGCCTAATTCTTCAGCGCAATAATCCCACGCAAGCATAGAAGGATATCCTCGGTCAATAATAGCAAATTCTTTACATTTTTTTGCTCTATCATATTTCTTGAGCGTTTCTTGAAAAATTATTTTTTGATTCGTTGTATTATTAAACCCCAACTTACCTAATGACTCATTAATCTTTAAAAAACCGTAATTATCCCTCAAATAATCAGCTAAAATCGTCTTGCCGCTGGCCGGCAAACCTTCAAGCACAATAACTTTATTAGATAATTTAACCATAATTAATAAACATAGGGGGACTTTTTTTGCGCGACAAAATACAGCAACTCCTTATCCCCATCTTTTATCTTCTTAATTTTTATCAATTTTAATTTTAATTTTTTGATCAATGAATTTTTAATAAATTGTTCTGTCCAAATTCTTGCAACTTGATTCTGATTGTCAAGAAAAATATTTGGTCCTAATTTTTTACTATTTTTTACCGACTTATGATTTTTAGTTTTACCGCTAATGATAAAATAGCCGCCTACCTCCATTTTCTTAAGCACCTCATTGATCAAAAAAAATGTTTTTGTGTTTGATAAGTTTAAAGCATCGTCCGCATAAAATATATCAATTTCCCCAGGCAAATTAAGATTAATGATATTCGCCGGCTTAACAACATTACAAGCTATTTGGCCTAATGCCTTATATTTTTTAAATGCACTAAAAAAAAATTTAACAATTAAGCTATTTTCGACTAATCCGTATATTTTTATATTTTTTCTTGCTTTGGTTAGTTGAACCAATTGTTCATAATTAGATAAGCCTATAAACAAAATATTATCACTGTTCTTCGCATACCTGTTTAACTCTTTATTTAATTCTGAGTTATAATTAATATCTAATTTATAGTTGATTTGTAAAAATTTTGTAAAGTAAGGGGACGCGTTATTTTTAATGAATTTTTTATTCTGCTTTAAGAATTTTTTCTCCTCCTCTTTATTCATATATTTAAGAGCTTTATTATATTCAATCCAAACAAAATCCTCTTCATGATGATAAGTATAATCAGATGCCTTCATTAAAAATAAATGAATATCTTTCCGACTTATAGTTCCATTATGCTCTGTCCCTTGTCGTTGGATAATACCTAACTTTTTAATAATACTTACTGACTTAAGGCCGATTTCTTCCTTAATTTCCCTTATCGCCGCCTGTCCAGGATTTTCGTTTTTTTCGACATGACCCTTTGGAAAAGTTAATAAACCGTTTCTAGCGGTTATAAAAAGTATGTATAGTTTATCATTAACAATAGTGGAAATAATACCTCCCGCTGAAATAACATATTTCATATGATTTATATTATAATTTTATTAGATTAGAAAAACTTCGTTTTTAATTTTATTTTCCCATGGAAATCTTATCCATTTTAAATTTTCACATTGATATGCGCATATCAAAGACACATTTTGGTGTTTACTATTATATCTTTTTAAAAACATTTCATCAACTACTATGCTGCATGCGCCGATAACCTCACTTTGTTTACTTTTTACATATTGGATGGCATTATAAACAGTATCGCCCTCAAAAATAATGTCTTCTACTATTAAATATTTTTTACCTTTTTCAATTTTTGGAAGAAGTTTAACCAAAAATTTTTGATAATCGTGCGGTTTATTAGAGTTAGTTTTTGCACCCTGAAAAAAATCCATTTCTCTCTTGTTAATAAGAAAAGAAAGCATACTGGCTGGCACCATTCCACCCCTGACCAACACGAGCATTTTGTCAAAATGCAGAGACTTTTTATTAATTTTTTCTTTAAAAATCTGAACTGCTCTTTCAATATGTTTCCAATCCAAAGCTAAATATTTAAAAAATTTTTGTTTAGCTTTTAAGCTTTTAGGATTATTTAATAATTTCATAATTTTTTAATACATACAAAAGTATCTTGACTACCTTTAAAAAGATTAATTTTTTTGATTTTGAATAAAACCGTACCACTATATTGTTTTTTGATTTGTCCTAAAATTTGTTTTAAAAATTTATAATTCAAGCCACAAATATGTCCTACTTTTTTATTATTTCCCTTAGGAAAATAATTTTGGTTGACATTGGTAATTAAACTAAAAATCAAAAATCTATTAGTATATTTGAGCATTTTAGAAATAGAATATTTAATATATTGATGATAGTATCTCGTTCTTGAATTCAATCCTCCTAAATTTATTACCAAATTCCATGTTTGTTTATGATTGAAATTTTTACTGATAAAATTTATTACTTTTAAGCTAATTTTTGGGTATTTTTTTCTAGCCTGCATTATGAAACTAGATACTATATCAATACCATAATATTTTATGCGGCGGGGGTATTTTGTTTTAAAAAATTTATAAAAATTTCCTGCGCCACAACCTATGTCAAAAATAGAGTTGACTTCATCGGGATTAATTAAATTAATAACTGTCTGGAAAACTTTCTTATATTTTTCCTGTGATTTCCAATCAAGTGAAGCATAATCATTGGCACTTTCTTTGTTTTTTGCAATCCTTTTTTTATAATAATCAATTATTAAAAGTCCGTCTTGCTCCCAAATTTTGATTAATTTTGTCATTGAACTTGATTTTAGAATATACATAAATTTTATCTCGCAGGTACTTCAAAAACAAACCTGCTTCCCTTGCCCTCGCCCGCGCTTTCCACCCAGATTTTTCCTTTGTGCGCTTCAATGTTTTTCTTGGCGATAAAAAGTCCCAGGCCGGAGCCGGTTTTGGAGATGTCAGGGATGATGGAGCCGCGCGTAAATTTGCCGAACAGTTTATCCAAATCGTCTTTTTTGATTCCGATGCCCGTGTCAGAAATGGAAAAATGGCAAAGCTTTTTTTTATTATTAATTAAATCGTCATTAGTCAAAAAAGATGTTTGCGGATTAATTTTTTTAAGCCTGAATTACTGCGCCACCTCATCTATTAAATGAGCTTTAATAATCGCTTTATTGGACTCGTATAAATAACTTAAGGGGTAGTCTAAAATTTTAATATTTTCTTTTGGTTGTCTGTTTGTGTAACTAAAAACTTTATCTTTAATAAAACAAGTGGCTCGCCTGTCACAAGTTTTAAATTTACCAAACCACAATAAAACCATCTCGCAAATATTATCTTCGGAAATAATTTCAATTTCTATCGCTTCAGGTAGGTGACATGCACCTTTTTTTGGACATCTTTTTCCACATAAACCGACCTTTAACGGCAAAGGCATAATGCTCTGACGGCGGCATTCCGATGGTTTGGATACGCCGGTTATTGCAATAATACAGTTGATGGTAAATTTTCTCAATCAATTGCCCTTTGCTTTCAAACCTGTTCAAATTTCCCAGTTCCAATTTAAAATTTGAATAGAACGATTCTTGATAGCTGTTTTCCCATGGGCTTGCTTTCTTGCTCATAGATATTGTAATACCCAGCTTTTTCAAGAAATCAGCATGCTCTTCGCTCTGATATTCGGAACCCTGGTCACCTTTCACGCCGCTTGTGGCAAAGATAGCTCAAAGCAAAACTTGCTTCCCCTGCCTTGTCTATTTACAACTATTTCTTTATTTGTTATGTTATTAAGTATAACAATGATAAAATTTAGGAGCAAATTTTTATGGTTATCTAAAAAAACTACCCCAAACTATTATCAATAAAATAATTATCTAAATTCTTGTGGCATTTCCTAATAATTATCAAAATTTATGAACTTTAATCTTGACAAAAATAAAATAAAATGTTATATTACTATGAGTACATTAAATAATAACCAAAATACCTTAAAAAAAGGAGGAAAACAATGAAATATAAAGTGGAAGTTTTGACAGGTATTCGTCCCACGAATAATTTAACTGTAGCAAATTACCTCGGCGCGGTAGCGCCAATTATTGAAATTCAAAAGCAAGGCATGTCTCCTGTAGTTTTTGTTGCCGATCTTCACGCGATTACAGACAAAGAACCAGCTATAATTAGACAATGCGTTCATGGGGTTGTGGCTGATTATATCGCGCTTGGGGTGGAGCCAAAAAAAACAAAAATCTATCTTCAGTCCGACATAATAGGAGAGCTGGCCACGCTTACCACTTTTCTGGCGAGGCATATTACAGTCGCGGAACTTTTGAGAGTGCCGACTCTCAAAGACAAGCTCAAGGTAAATATGCATCCTGAAACAGCAAACACTCTTTTACTTCTTTACCCGGTACTTATGGCCGCGGACATTCTACTGAATAGGGCGAAAAAAATACCGGTGGGCGAAGATCAGCTTGCCCATATAGAAGTTACCAGGATGATAGCGAAGAGGTTTAATAAAAAGTATGGGGAAATTTTCCCTCTGCCAGAAGTATTGCAGGTTAAATCGCTCCGCATCCTTTCTTTAAAAGGAGAGGGCAAAATGAGTAAGACCAATCCAGAAGGCGCTATTTTTTTAACAGATGACCCGAAAACAGTCACCCGTAAAATCAACTCCGCTGAAACTGCTTTTGAAGGTGTAATGAATGAAAAATTAGAAAGCCACATTCTGATTGCCAATGGATTGGCGAAAACTGAGTTGGAACGCGACGAAATCAATGCCATCATTAAAGAACATAAAGACGGCAAGCCAGTGATGGGTAAATTCAAACAGCTTTTTGCTATCGTCACTTTAAATTTCCTTAAGGAGTTTCAAATAAAACGAGCGGCGGTTATGCGGGACCCATCTTATATTACATCATTACTGAAAGAAGGCAGGGAAGTAGCGCAAAAAAACGCTACCGAAACCATAGAAAAGGTAAAAGAGGTTTTGCGATTTATCTAAAAATGGCCGGAGAGTTACAAAAAACCACTCCGGCCTTTCTTTTTTTTGAAAAATAATTTTTAGATTTAAAAAAAATCAAATGGCTTTCTGAACTATCTGTTTTAATTCATCTTCACTCTTCTCTTGTAAAGCATATATTATTGGATCGTTCTTACCTATAATTATTAGGATTGGTTGTTTATATAAAACAGTATAGTTAGCTTTATCTAAAGCTAATTTTTTTATTTCTTCAGCAGTTTTAAATAATCTTGATTTTTCTTGCTCAACAATATTTAACGAACTTCTTTTAGCAAAATCAGCTAATCTTCTAACTAATTGGCTATTAGATTTTATTCGTGGGGCTGCTAAAACATAAATTTTGAGAAAACACTTCTCTAACCAAGGAGGAATTATCGCCCTTGGAGCCATTCTCTGATTTTTCGGTAAAAGATTCCTTATCATTTCTCCAAATACTAATTCGCCATTAGTAACATTAACTTCAATCATCGTCTTCTCTTTATAGGGATAAAAAATTTTAATTACTTCAAGAATGCGGTACATTATATTGGCTAAATCGTCCACGTCTATAATACTTACCTTAAAACCAAAAAGCCATTTATAAGATAATTTTAATCTTTTCTTTGGGCGATCTCTGTATCGGCGATTATAGACACTTGATCCATTGCTGATTTACCTCGTGTATCTTTGCCTGATAGAACAATGATATTTTTATCCGGATATAATTTACTTAAAATGGACAAACACACCTTATTCAGTCCTCTGGTTAAACCATAATTTATCAAATCAACTTCAATCGGGCATACCATGGCCGCTCCACCAACTAATCCGGCAAAAACTTGCACATTATATAGGCGCCCGTCATAAATATGATTTAACCGAGGAACTATATTGTTGATATCAAACACTCCTAAATTAGTTTTAAGAGATATCTTTGCCATTTTATGAATTGGTATATCTAAATTTACACCCATTGACTCAAATATATCGCTCGATCCAGTAGTACTTGAAGTAGCTCTTGAGACAATTTTTTCTACTATAATATTTTCCTTAATTTCTTTGCCTACGGCCGCTGTTATAGCGGCAGACATAGAACTTATATTAAGTAATTTAAAATTCCTTTTTTTCTTACCGCTACCAGCCAAACTAAGTATTTTTCCATTTCTTGTGTTTAGTTTTATTTTCTTTAGATAATTAAAATTATCTAAATTGAAAACAGACTTTATTATCTCTATTCCATAATCAACCGCTATCTTTAAATTTTTTTGATTATTCATAAAAGACCATAAACAACCATAAAATGCGCCTAATAATATATCTCTTAATTCTATCTCTTCATCAGAAATAGAAAGAATACTTAAAAATAAGCCTCCTATTGCGGGAGGCGAAGAGACAATTCCGTCAAGTAGGGCAATGCACTTAATAAAGCGCTCGTCCTTAATAATATTTTTGTTTATTGCATTAATAAACGGGAGTTCTTTGAATTTATAGAAATAGTAAACGGTTAAATATCCCTTATAAACATTAAAATTCTTATTAGGAATTTTCTTTATTAAATCTATGGCTTGGAGTATTTCACTTTTATTAATATTACCATCGCCTACTTTCTCTGACAGTTCTACAATTTTATTTATAATTTCTCCCTCTTTCATAAAAATTTATTTTCAAACTTTATCATTATCATGGTTAATATAATAAATAGAAAAATGGTTTCTTTTTTAAATCCCCACCTCAAAGCAGAATCTGCTCCCTTTGCCTTCGCCTTCGCTTTCCGCCCAGATTTTGCCGTTATGAGCTTCAATGTTTTTCTTGGCGATAAAAAGTCCCAAGCCGGAGCCGGTTTTAGAGATGTCCGGAATTATAGAACCGCGCGTAAATTTGCCGAACAGTTTATCCAAATCGTCTTTTTTGATTCCGATGCCCGTGTCAGAAATGGAAAAATGGCAAAGATTATTTTCAAAATTTATTTCTATCGTAATTTTTCCCTTGTCGGTATATTTAATGGCGTTATCCAATAAATTCAAAACCACGTCCTTTATTTTATCCCGGTCAACAAAAAGCAAATTGGATTTTGCCGCTTTTTTAAATTCCACTTTCAAATTCTTTTTATTTATGTCCGGCATAAATTCTTTGATGGTTTCTTCTATCAATTTATCCAAATCCACCTTGCTTTTTTCCAGGCTGAATTTTCCCATTTCAATGCGGGAAACATTAAGAAAAAGATTGACCAAACGGACTAATCTTTCCGTATTTTGCAGAAGGTCGCTGATGACTTCTGTTTTTTTCTCGTCAAGTTCGCCGAAATCGCCTTCCAAAAGCATTGATAAATAACCCTTTAAGCCGCTCAAAGGCGTTCTTAATTGATGGGAGGTGATGGAAATAAATTCTGTTTTTATTTGGTCCAATTTTTTCAATCTTTCATTGACTTTTTTTAAATCTTCCGTCGCTTTTTCCACTTCTAATTTTAATTTCTGGCTGAAATGATGCACTTCCTGATAAAGCTTCGCTTTTTCCAAAGCCGCGGCAAGCTGCGGCGACAAAACTTCAAAAAGGTTGATGTCTTCCTGCGCATACATATCGCCGGAAAGTTTTTTCCCTAAAAATAAAATTCCCGTTAATCTACCTTTGGTGAAAATAGGAGCGCAAAAAGCGGCGTTAAATTTTTCAAGGTCTGACTTTATTTTTTCCAATTCTTTTTTAACTTTACTGCCATTGCCGTCCGCGTCAATAATTTTTCTTTCCAGCTCGTCCGAGATAATTATTTCTTTATTTCTTTTCAAAAACTTAACCAAATAACTTTTTTGGTCAAAATCTATTATTTTTCTTCCGTTCAAATAATTTTCCTTCCTGAAAAATGATTTATTCTTGTCTGATAATAAAATATACGCTTCTTCAATTTTCAATTCTTTGGCAAGCGCGGATAAAAACTCGTCAAGCAAAGACTGCAAATCAAGCTCGTAAGAAATAATTTCGCTTAATTTTACTAAAATATCCTGATAATTAATTCTGGCTTTAAAAAATATTTTGTCCGTTATTCTGCCCAAATATTTTTTTAAGGGGTCAAGGCTTAAAACGATAATTAAGGAAATAAGAAGAGTGATTAAAGTTTCATTAAAATCAGATAATTGATGCAAATACGTCACGGCTAAAAGACTGACAAAAGTAAACGCGCCCGCCACATAAACCACCAGCAAAGCGTAAAGCAAGCTCTTGCTAATCACCACCCGAATATCCATTAAGCGATATTTGACAATGGCGTAGGAAGTGAAGCCGATAAAAAATAAAAATCCGTAAATTCCTATTCTGAATAAACTCACAGGCAATATGTGCTGAAGAAAAAAATTTATTATTAAAGCCAAAAAAGCAGTCAAAGACAATCCTGTTAAAATATACAATGTTTGAAGTTTTTGAATTCCGTAACTTTTTTTATATTTAAAAATCAAATTCAAGCAACCTGTTCCGATGTAACCCAAAAGCGTTAAAATATAAAATATTGATAATTTACCCCAAGAAAATTGTATTCTGCCTTGATAAAGTGTAATATTAGTGATAATTAAATCTGACAAAATAAAGATTGTAAGAATAACAATAGGAGAAAAGATTAAAAAAATTTTAATCTTTGAAAGGGTTAAATTAGGGCGATGAAAATAGAGGCAAAATAAAAGAAAAAAATAAGCGATTAATACGCCGGAAATAAAATCTATTGTGAGAAATAAAATAGCCAATTCTAAATTAGTAATTTCGTTCTCCAAAAAATTACTGCTCATCCAAACCGCGGACCAAAATGTCAAAGCGCTAAAAAGCCGATTAATTCTATTTTGCCGACCTTTTAAATAAACTAAAAAACATAAAAATAGGTCGGCGGCCAAGATTAAAATAAATAAAAAATAACTTAGCATGAATAACTTTTATTAAATTTCCCAATTCTTTCTTTTTATTATACTATATAAAAAAGAAAATAAAAAGAAAAAATCTAATAAATCTAAATTGATATGGGTATTCATTTATTAGTCAATCCAATAAAATGGGTGAAAAAAAATTTTGGCAAAAAAAGAACAGATTTTTTGATTAATCTAATCAGTGGTGGTGAAAATTTTTATTATTTGGACAAAATTTACGATTCTCAGCAAAAAAGGCTTGTTAAACGATTAACGTTATTATTACCCGGTAAAGGGTGCAGTTGGGCAAAAATATCAGGTGGCTGTTCAATGTGCGGCTTTCCAAGCAAAGTAAAAGAGATAGGAAAAAAATTTTCTGCCGATGATTTAATAGGTCTTTACAAAATAGCGGAATTAATGACTATTGAAGAAAGGCCTGAGAATTTAACCATTTACAACGCGGGCAGTTTTCTAAATGATGAAGAAATTTCGCCAAAGGCCCAAATAGAAATAACTAATTTAGTCAAAAAACATCCTTCTATTAAATTATTATTTATAGAATCTCGCGCGGAATTTGTTACTAGCCAAAAAATAAAAAAATTAACTTCTCTTTTGGAAAATAAAAAATTGGAAGTAGGTATTGGTTTAGAAGCAGTTAATGAAAAAGTAAGAAATAAATTTATTAATAAAGGATTATCTTTAAAAACATACGAGGAAGCGATAAAAACTCTTAAAAAAAACAAAGCTTTATCTTCAACTTATGTTTTCATTAAACCGTTATATCTAAATGAATGGGAAGCAATAGAAGAAGCAATAATAACCGCTGAATATGCCCATAAAACAGGGTCGGATAAAATTAATTTTGAAGCGGCTTTTGTGCAAAAAGGCACATTATTAGCCGCGTTTTATGAAAAAGGAGAATTCCGTCCGCCGTGGCTTTGGAGCATTCGTGGCTTTGGAGCATTATTGAAGTATTAAAAAGAACTCATCATCTCAATAATATTCAAATCGGCAATTTCAACGATGAACCCCCGCCTATCGCTATCCCCCACAACTGCCCGAAATGTTCGTCTCAAATTGAAAAAATTATCCGGCAATACAGAGAAACGAATAATATCCATCTTTTTGACGAGCTTGATTGCGAATGCAAGGAGGAATGGAAAAAAATTATTGCTAAATATATTGACTAAAATTAATTAAATTATTATAAAAATAAAAAAATAATAATAAAAATCTTTACTATTATATTTTAACACATTTTTAAATTTTAGGTAATCTTAGCATACCAATAAACCGTTTCTCAACAAATCGTATGGAGTTTGATTCCAAGTGATTATATTTTCAACCATTTTTTGCGTTCCGCCCTATTTCTCACATCAAATCTTTTAACCCAAATTCCATTAACTTCTTTTTCATTAATTCATTAACTCTTTTCTCGTTTTCTTTATGATCTAATGCCTCATGATGAACAGATAAAAGATGAACTATCTCATGAACTAAAACACGTTTCCACCAGTGGTCGTTTTGAAAATTGGTTATTCTTATAAAAACAGTGGATAATTCAGGGTAATAACTGCCACCAGGTCCAAATGGAATTAGGGCAACATTATAGATACTTGGTTCTTGCACCCCTAAATCCTTTGCTAAGGATTCGGCAAATTTTCCACCCATTTTTTTCCACCATTTTTCAATTTCAAAAGCGAGTTTTCTCGCCTCTTTCGGCCAAGTTGATTTCTCCCAAAAACGTTTAGCGGCTTCTTTGTAAGTTTCATTGTCATCTTTTTTGATTGGTAAATTTGGATTCAACCCCCATTTTTTATAATTCCCGTTTTCAAAATTCCTTATAGTTTTATTTAAATCTATTAAAGTTTGATCAAGAGAAACTATTATTTGAATATTTTTCATATTTATAAATATAATCAATTTTTTAAAATAAGTAAAGGAAAAGGGCAATATTTAAAAAATATTGCCCTTTTTGAAATAAAAATAAATTTTATTTTTATTTCTTATCTTCCATCATCGCAGTCTGAAATTCCGCAATCCCCTTCGCAATCACACTGTCCGCCGCCATGCCCGTTGTCACACTGCGAACAAACGCAATCTCGTCCTCCTTCATCTTGGCAGATGGAATTTTCTTGAATTATTGCATTATGTGTTGCTTGAATATGGGACCCTTTTAAATTTTCAAGAAAACTAATAAGCTCTCTCATAACTATCACCTCCTTATTAAAATTAGAATTTGTTTTTTTGAGAAGCAAATTCTTTTTGATAACTCATAAAATCTTCGGGATCTCTACTGCTCCAGAATGCAATGCAACCACCCTTACAAATTCCCCAGTAGTCACAATCAACACACCCTTTAGATCTTGCTACCGATGCCTTATTTCTAAGTTCGTACATCTGAGAAGAATTCCAAAATGTTAAGAATTTATCTCTTGAAGAAAATAATTCATTCGTTTCTTGATAATCAGTAATAGGAAAATCAGCAAAATGAGTGCAAAGGCATAGAGAATTATCACTAGAAATGACAAATCCTCCGCCATACTGAAGTTGACAAATATACCTAATCAACCTCTGAGTGATTAGTTCATCTATAAATTTTCTAGGAAAGTTACAGAAAGGGACTGTAAGCAAAAAACTCACCTTAATCCCGTATAACTTTACTATTTTATGTATCTCTTGGCAACTTTCAGAAATTTGTTCAGGGGTCAAAACCTCTTTATCTATAATAGTGCCATTTTTAGAAAGAACTGGGGCAGCGATATTACAGATAGTCCATTTTACTGAATTTCTCTTTATAAAATCTAAAATTTCCTTTAAATTATTATAAAGAGTCCGACCCAATGTTATCTCAAACGACACTTTTATACCGGCTTCAATAATATTAGCAAGAGCTATTTCAAGACACTCAAACGCATCATTTTTTGTATTATCCAGATAAGATTTTTTTGACCAGCCGTGCAAAGAAATGGTTAAATTTTCTAATCCTGCTTTTAGACAATTTTGAGTAAATTTTTTGTCAGCAAATTTTAAACCATTTGTAACTAATGCTAAATTCAATCCCTCTTGCTCAATAAGAGAAACAAATTCAGTGAAAGCTGGGTGAAGAGTTGGTTCACCGCCAATTAAAATACATCTTTGCAAGCCAACTTCTTTTATAGTTGGAAAAAAAATTTAGCAAAAACATCAAAATTTAAATGACGAATCTGCCCAAGACCACTTAGGGATCTATAGCACCAAATGCATCTATTCTGACAAGCATCTGATAACGATAACCAAAAAACTTTTGGTTTTACTTCTGTATTCATCTTTAACCTCCTTTTTTATTTTGTTTAATTTTCAATGAACTTTCACCCTCCTTTTGTTTTTCTTTTATTATATGTACTTTCTCTAAAAAGTCAAACTTTGGGAATAATTATCGCATGGATTTTTATCGATTCTATTATTAAATAAATATTAGAATCTTTAAATCCTGATTGGGTAAGCAGGTTTTTGATTTTAATTTATAATTTATTTTTATTCATTAACAAAGGGTTTTCCCATTCCCATCATATGAAAGCCGAGGGGTTCGGTAAATTGTCCCTTCCATTGATAACCCGCGTTTTCATAAATTTTCTTTAAATCTGCTTCGTCTTTAAAAAACATTTCCCAGTCAGCCGCCCATTTCATAAGATAATAAGTAAATGGATCTTCTGCTCCCATCTTTTTTGTGGCAGTACTCGCGATAATAACCCCATCTTCTTTTAAAAATTTTTTAATTTTTTGGAGGACAACCACGCTATTTTCTATATTTAACGGACAAATAATACCAATAAGCAAAATAATATCAAATTTCTTTTCTGTTTCATATTTTAAAAAGCTCTCTTTAACAAATTCAATATGCTGGCCAACTCCCATATTCATCGCCATTCTTTTTCCTCTTTTTAAAGAATTTACATCTTTATCAATATGAATTGCTTTTATATTGCCATTGTTATGGCAAGAAGATAAAACATTAATTACATCCCTTCCCGGCCCAGAACCGAAATTACCAATTAATATCTTACCGTTTTTCCGGCTATATTCATTGATTATTTTATTAAGCTGTTCTTTTATGGTTATTAATCTGCTTTTCAACGCCCGCCCTGCTTCGCACTGTAAAAAATAATTATCAATTAATGAAGGCGAAGCCAATCCATCATAAAGAAATTCAGTGGTTACGGAAGTTCCATAATTTGCCACGGTAGCTGACAATATCACGCTATTATTAATAAAATAATTAAAAGCATATTCTTCATCTTCCTTGGATACGGGCAATCCTTTAAAATCTTTTATCAAAAAATCTTTTACTTTAGCTTCTCCTTTTTTTTCTAAAGCATTAAATAAGCAAATGGCCGCGTCGCTAAAACCTTGGTATTTATTTTCTTCGAATTTTTTTTGCTTGATAAATTTTTGGAATAAATTTTGCAACAAAGAATTCATATTATTTTTCATATAATAAAAAAATCACCGAAAAAGGTGATTATTAAATTAAATAAATTATTTGATTTTGATTGTTGTTCTTGGCATTGCTCCCGCAACCAACATTCAAAAACATCTCTCCCAATCCCTTTGTTTCAGCCAAACTCGCCCATTTTTCCCGACTATTCTTCATTTTGCCGTTCAATTCTTCTTTCAGCCATTTCAGAAATACATCAAATACGCCTCCCTTGTTGAATCCGCGACTGCGTCTCTCCGCCGCGGCTGTGCAAAAAACAAAAAACCCTTCGTTCGCCTCCTTGTCTAAGCTTTCGCTTATTAGGCATATTTTTTAGATTAACTGCTTTTAGCATAGCATATCTTTCCGCTTTTGGCAAATGAAAATTTATGGTATAGTTTATCACATAAAACAGAAACAGATAAAATTAATTTTGAAGCGGCTTTTGTGCAAAAAGGCACATTATTAGCCGCGTTTTATGAAAAAGGAGAATTCCGTCCGCCGTGGCTTTGGAGCATTAACAATACAGGGAAACGAATAATATCCATCTTTTTGACGAGCTTGATTGCGAGTGTAAGGAGGAATGGAGAAAAAAGAAATAGATTTCTACATTATTATCTAATTAAATCTGCTAATCAAAATTCTATCAATCTTTTTCTTATTAATCCATTAACTCTCTTTTCCTTTTACGAATCAACATTTTTTATTAAATGTTTAATATTTTTATCTTTTCGCCAAAGACCAATAATTTGATTTCTTAAATCCTTATGCTCTTTATATCCATAATCTGGCCTTGATAAAATTCCTTCAAACTCTTCGTTTAGCAAAACCGTTAAAGATTCTCTCAAATCATTAAATCGTTTTTGCGGCAATCCTAAATCTTTACAGAAAAAACCGTATGCGCGCACAAATTCTATGTGCATAATTTCATGAGCCGCTATCGCGTCAACTTTTTCATCTTTAATCCTTACCATAAACCATCCTTCAGGCACATTAAAAGGGCAACTGCCGGCATTAGTAAGATAGGCGGTATAAATATTATTTTTTGGTATAGTGATATTCAATACAAAAGACAGTTTATCAAAATAAGTATTGTTAATTTTATTCCACTCTTGACTAAAGGATTTGATTTTACCTTTTATTAATTTTTTCTCCTTTTCTAAAAAATTAGCAAGGTAATTTTTAATAATTTGTTTTTTTATTAATAAATCTTTTTCTTTTTTAACTTTTTCCACCAGACTCTTATCTATGCCAATTAAACACTTTGATTTATCTTCTTTATCAAAAAAAGGGGGTGTATCAATAACCCTTAAAATATTCCACCCGTCTTTAGAAATATCATATTTAAATTCAACTTTTGGCATAGTTAAATTATATATTATGTTTATAAAAAAGACAATTTAAAAGGCACCTGTCTATATTTTGACAGGTGCCAATTTTTATTTGCTATCATCACAAGTACTCCTATCACAATAACATGATTCGCCATAACACTCGCAAGGATCGCCGGGATTATAACACTCATCACATCCACCATTAAGCACTTTTTGATGATTTCCGGTACTTTTTTCGATTACGGAAAGAATTTCTGGGTTCATATCCTCCTCCTTTTTTATATTTTGATTCGACTTATAACTTTTCTTTTAACTATAGATGCAATAAATTTTGACAATTTTTCAGTATCAATATCTACTCTTTTTAATAAATCATCCATTGTAAAATCTTTCAATAGATTAATTGTCTGTAATATTTTGTAGCCATCGTGATTGACTAAAATTGCTCCTGAAAGAGTAGCCGACACAATAGCGCCAAAATCTTCTTCGCGAAATCTTAAATTATCTTGTAATACATACTTATCTCCGGGGTTTAAATTATCAATAGAATGATTGATGGGTGAAGTTGAATCAATAATTATCTCGTTTTGACTTGTCATATACGGATCTTTGCCGCAAATATCACCTAAATATTTAGCCTCCATTCTGCATCCTCCACTACAAAAATCAATAAACTTGCATCTCTTACATTCAATTGGTATATACTTACCATCTCTCCAATCTGACATTTTTTCCCAAATATCAATTAAATCTTCTTTAAAAATATTTCCGTAAATCATATCGGAATGAGAGCATGGCCTTATTTCTCCCGCTGAGCTGATCGTACAGGTTGTAATGCCTGCTGTACAACTTCTACGCGCAAAATGAAAAAATCTATGCAAATCTCCTATTAAACAAAGGGGGTAACATTCTAGAATATCAACACTTAAATTCAATTCTTTTTTAATTTTTTCAAGTAAATTTAAACTTTCTTTCACTTGACTCCTTGTCGGACGTAAATCGTTAAAATTACGATTATTTAATGCTGGAGACGCTTTAGTTACCGAGAATAATTGCACACCTATGCTCTTTAAAAATTTTGCGGTTTCATATATGCAATCAAAATTTTGTTTTAGCAAAACCATATTGGCGCTAACCCTTATTCCTTCTGAAACAGCTACTTTTATACCTTTAATTGTTTGCTGCCACGAACCCTGATGATTGGAAATCTTGTCATGAATTTTTTCACTAGTTGACAAAACTGAAACTAAAACCGATTTTAACCCACTATTTCTTAATGATCTTGCTTTTTCTTTTTCTAATAAAATAAGATTAGAATTTAAGCTTACTTGTATCCCACTTAAAGATAATTTACTAATAGCAGAAAGCAAATCTTCCCAAAAAATTAATGGCTCGCCGCCTGTTAGGGTCACCGAAAATATCTTATTATCTATAAGCTTATTGACAATAAAAAGTAAGTCTTTTTCTGTAAGTGATTTAAAATCTTTCTTTGTGTTTTCACGCCAATGGTTATAGCAATATGTACAATTATTATTGCAAAGTTCTGTTATTTCAATCTGTGTAGAAATTGGTGCTCTTAATTTTCTGTATTTCATGATACGCCTCCTTTTTTGATTTTTTCAATATTAATTCTCTCACCAAATTACTTAAATTTTCAATGAACGATTTTTTCCTTCTTTTTACTTTTTAAGTATACTTATTTTCTCTAAAAAGTCAAATTTTTTTATAATTTTACCCGATTTTAAAAATCCTCGCTCCCAGCCAGCGATACCACTTATTGTAAAAAGGATTTTCCCAAACGAGAAGAACTCCGTAATTCAAACTTTCCGAGTCATTGAAATAGTCAGGCATAATTTTTACAATTTTCAAATCAGCTTTCTTGTAAAAATTAATTTCGGGATCCAATGGCTTTATTCCATTTTTTGTTTTAACAGTTGCCTTAACATATTCATCCACAGACATTTTATCGGCAAATTTATGGTAATCAGGAATCCTGCCGCCCAAAACGCCATATTTTAAATTTCTGGCAATGCATAACTTAGCTATATTTTCTAATAATCGAGTGCCTGTTTTACAAGGAGCGGAAGGTAAAACGCTTAAATCAACTCCGTATATACTGTCCCCATTCGGCTTATGGCTATTTTTTATAAAGCCATTGTCGGTAACTTCATACCAATTTAAACTGCTATTATTAATAATATCCGAATAATTTACTTTTTCCACTGCCACCACTCCCACAATTTTATCATAATCTTTTATAGCCACTAAAACTCCTTGGGGAAATGTTTTTAATCGGGATTCAAATTGTTCTTTGGTCGCCGCCTTTTCTCCCCAAGCTTCTTTTTCAACAAATAAAATACCATTAATATCATCAATAGTCGCTTGACGAATTTTCACTTTTTCTAAATTTTTCTTTTTAAACATTATTTTAATAAAAAAATCACCTAAAAAAGGTGATTATTAAATTGAATAAATTATTTGATTTTGATTATTGTTCTTGGCATTGCTCCCGCAACCAACGCTCAAAAACATCTCTCCCAATCCCTCTGTTTCAGCCAAACCCGCCCATTCTTCCCAATTATTCTTTATCTTGCCGATTAATTCTTTTTTCAGCCATTCAAGAAATACATCAAATACGCCCTTCCTGTTAACTCCGCGACTGCGTCTCTCCGCCGCGGCAGGCAAAGAACAAAAAACCCTTTGTTCGCCTCCTTGGCTAAGCTTTCGCTTATTAGGCATATTTTTTAGATTAACTGCTTTTAGCATAGCATATTTTTTATCTTTTGGCAAACGAAAATTTGTGGTATAGTTAAGTAGAAATTATATAAACAATAATTATGAAAATAGACCAAAATATAATCAAAAATATTTTAACAACTATAAATTACGTCTCGCATAAACACAGATCTCCCTATATACTAAACCTACAAAAACAAAAGCAAGACCTTTTTATTTACGGCTGTGAACATTCCAATAATTATAAAGAAAAAAAATTTAAAAAAATAGAACAATTATACCGTAAATTTTTGGATAAATATGGCAAAAAAGAAACATTAATAATTATTGAGGGGAGTATCCCCGATAAAAATTACCTCATAAAAAAAATGGTAAGCAAATACAGAGAAAGTGGTTTTATGTATAAATTAGCTCTTAGAAATAGCGTTAAAAAAATTTCCGTGGAACCAACTTTAAAGGAAATAAAAAGTTTTGTTTTAAGCCGGCGACATAAAAAAATAGATATCCTTGCATGGATATTCTGCAACATATTAGTAAATAAATTAAAAATTAGTAAAAAAATAACCACTAAAGATATCAATAATTTTAAAAAGCTTATTAAAACGTTTCTAAATAATGACAAAAATATTTATAAAAAAGTAGCTGATAGAATTAATCATTTTGGCGGAGAAAACATTCTACCCGAAAGTATTTATTCATTAAAAAAAAATAATCTTAACTTAAGATTATTAAAAAAAATAGAAAACCCTTTTATTAATAATACGCCTATAAATTTAGTAGGGGCTGATTTTAACTTGGCGAGAGATTATTTTATGGCAAAAAAAATTTTATATTTACTAGAAAAAAAGAAAAATATTTTTGGCGTTTTAGGATTAAACCATCTCGTTTCACAAACATCAGCGATAAAAAAATATTTTTTAAAATAAAAAAGGAAGCGGTTTTTATGCTTCCTTTTTTATTTTTTCAATTTAATCGTCATCACAAGGGCATACTCCCCAAGTGACACAATCCCTCGCCTGATCACTGCCATTTTCTATTTTAATAGAATCGGGCAGAATCAGGGCGAAATCAAGAAAAAACGGCCTTTCAAGATTTTTTTCCATTACCTTTCCCTCCTTTTTTTGATAATTTTATTAAAACTTCCGCAAATGCTTTGGAAATAGGTAAATTTGTCATGTGTTCTAACCAGCCCCATTGTCCATTAGGATTATCTTCCAAAAAAACTATTTTATCATCTGGCGTCATAATCAAATCAATAACACCAAAAGTTAATCTAAAGCTTTTTGTAAAAGATATTAATTTTTTATTAATTGTTTTTCCTAAATCAATTGGTTTATGCGGCATTTCTTTTAATTTACCCATAACTGCGGCTTTTCTATAATCCACCACTCCTTCTGCAATATTTTGGGAATAAATAGCAACAGAAAACACCTGGTTGTCGACCACTACGGAACGAATATCAAATTTCTTTGGAATATGTTGCTGTAGAAACATCGGGCAAAAACGCATTCTCTTTAGATGAATATCGTCCATCGCGTCTTTTGGTATTTTAGTTGTATGAACTAAATATCTTTTGCCATCCTTAAATTGAAACAATCCTTTCCTAATCTTTTTAAAAATTACTTCTCGATCAGCCTCCTCCCAAAATTTTTTTATCGCTTCTAAATTATCGGTGATGCAAGTTAAAGGTATCTCCAAGTCAAAAGAAGCAGCTCTTTCCATTTGTATCATTTTATTAAACTTTAAACGCTCGTTAATTTCCCAGGGATTGGCTACAGGGCACCGCAACATAGTAAAAGAAATATTCATTGCCCATTCTGATTCGTCAATCATCCAATTTTTTAAATCTGGTTCGTGATCTAATTCGAAACCAATATTAGGTTTATGAATCCGCCTATTCCAAACTACACCGATTTCTTCAAATTCAAGATCGCGATCAGGAAATTGATATTTTCCAAAAAAATTTCCTTTCTTGTCTAAACGCATAATTACTTTTATCTTTGAGTGAAATTCATCTGTGTTAAATCTAATAAAATCCAATCTTCTTTTTACCAAATGTTCTATAACAAGCTGCGCGCAATCATCCTGAGAATGTGTAAGTATTAATATCTTTTTATTCATTACTGTTGCCTCCTCTATTTTATTGATTTTTATTTTCAAATTTTCAACGAACTTTCACCCTCCCTGAATTCGCATTTGAAATAGAACACTGGTAAAATATATTGGAAAGAATTTTTAAATCTAATAAGATGAAAAAAAAGAAAATTTGCGCATTTATCCAA
>VMGY01000013.1:0-9622 GCA_007378955.1 Parcubacteria group bacterium Athens0714_12
TTTCTCTGCCGGAGTCGCCGTCCCGATGCCGACGTTGCCGTCATTGGTTACCACCAAATGCGTGGTAGTGGCAGTAGGCGTGGAGCTGGCAATGGCGAAAAGATATTCGGTGTAATCATCGTCATTTTTGACATGGACTGACAATTTGGCGAAAGGAGTGGTGGTGCCAATTCCAATATTGCCTCTTTGGCCGGTCACACTTCCTGAAACGCGGAATCTTTCTTTAAATGTTGTTCCGTCCCATTCGCCAAGTTGAAAATTTTCGCCGACAGGATAAGTAAAATCCATTGGAGTCCAGGCAGTGTAGATTCCGGGCGTGGTGTTTGCCTCGGTGCGGATATGCAAAGCCGCCAATGGCGCCGAAGCGTGCAGACTGCCTAATTGGGTAGGATGGACTAAGATCAATTTTTCAGCTCTGGCTATTCCTTTTACTTCAAATTCATTAGCCGGAGTAGTTGTCCCGACGCCAACCCTATAGTTACTGACAAATAAAGTGCTGGTTGAAACAGTAAATGACCCGGTAGTGGTGGCATTGCCTGAAATAACCGCGTTGCCGCCGACAATGAGGTCGCTGGTAAAATAACCGGTGCCGGAAACATTTAGAGCGTAAGGCGAGGTGGTGGTGGCGACTTTGATATAATTGGCGGAATAAAGATAATCAGTGGTGGTGGCAATGGGAAAAGAACCAGAACCGGAATAAGTTGTTCCTCCTTGAACTGTTAAATCGCCGCCGATGATAAAGTCGCTGGTGACATATCCTTTGCCTGTTACATTAAAAACATAAGGCAAGGTGGTGGTGGCGATACCCAAAGAATTAGAGATAATTTGCGTGCCCGTGGTGGTGGCGTTGCCTTCAAAATACGCGCTGCCGGTGATTCTTAAGGTGGTGGTGGAATTTGGATAAACAGCGGAACCGGCCCAAAAAGAATTAGCAATTAATGAACCAGTGGAAGTGGTGTTGCCGCTAACTACAAATAAGGGCGAATAAACTGTGCAATTGGGGTCGCCCGGGGAGCAAGTTGGGCTGAGAGTATCGCCGGGATTATATTTGGTTGTCGGAGGCGCGGCGATGGCATTAAAGAAAAAATACAAAAGAGATGCTGTTGAAAGAGCTAAGATTATATAAAAAAGTAGTGTTTTTTGATTTTTCATAATTTTGTAAGCCTCGGGATTGCCGCGCTCGCCTGCTGGCTCGCTCGCAATGACAGCGCAGAAACGCGGGGTTGATTCGCTTTACCGGGGAGACACGGGATCCTTCGGTCGGCCGCCTGCTGGCGGCCTCGCTCGCAATGACACTCTCTTGCTTGCCATCGCGTCCCCACCGTGTCATTGCGAGGAGCGGAACGCAGTGGAGCGACGCGGCAATCCCGTTGTCCATCGCAACCACCACGGGATTGCTTCGTCGCTCCTTGGAATCGCTCCTCGGGACGACAGGGTAAAAAAAATTAAACCTTTAATCTAATTCCTGTTTTTTTTATTTCGTTAATTAAACAACTGCCTTGCTTAAAATCTTTATCAGAAAAACCTATTGGCTCCAAACCTTCTAATATTTCATTATCTTCTCTTCTGGTCCATAAAAATTTCAAAGTTTCCATACGATTTTTAAATTGCGGGGAAATAATACAAAGGTCAATATCGCTCCACTTGCGGGATTGCCTTTTTGTTTGGGAGCCAAAAATTATTACTTTTTCTATATTCAACTTATCTTGCTTAATTAATCTTCGCACATAATTTCGCGCTATTTTTTCTATTTTTTTTGTAATTTTTTTTCAACCATAATAATAAATTATAAATCTTTTTTAACAATAATAAAAGTTTAATTTCTCGGGATTGCTTCACTTCCTCCTTCGCTCCTAATATGATTTTTTTATAATAATAAAAAAATGAAATTGCTTCCGGGCTAATAATCTTAATTATATACTTCTTAATTTTAATTGTGTTTTAATTATAACATAAAAAATAAAAAAGTTATCCACTTTTCAAAACGCAAAAACGGGATTGCCGCGCATACTCGCTGGCTCGTTCGCAATGACAAATTAAAACGGGATTGCCGCAGTCGGCTGTCTGCTGACAACCTCCTTCGCAATGACAAAGGGGGACACAATGACAAACAAGAGCGTGTCATTGCGAGGAGCCCAGCAGGGCGACGAAGCAATCCCGTTTCAATTTGTCATTGCGTTGAGCCACGGGATTGCCGCGTCGCTCCTTGGGGTCGCTCCTCGCAATGACAAAGCAAGAGCTAACTTTCCGGGCCCTCAAGTTCCATCGGTTCTAATTTATCTTCCCCGCCGGTGATTTTATTGACATCTTTATTTATCTTGTTAAATTCTTTGTATGACTGATTATAAATATTGACTGTACTGGTAAGATTATTCCCCAACTTTTGCATATAACCATTATATGACAAAAGATGTTTGGACAGCTTCTCCATTTTTTGCCTGATTTCTTTCGCCACTTCTTCAAACTTCATCGCCCTCAAACCCTGAAGCACGGTCTGCAAATAAGCCAAAAAAGAAGTCGGCGAAACAATAATCACGTGCTTTTCGCGAAAAGCGTATTCAATCAAAGTGCGAGTATTGATTTTCACCACGCCCACTTTATTGATTAATAAATCATAAAAAACCGCTTCCGCCGGAATAAACATAAAAGCAAAATCCATTGTCCCCTCTTCCGGCCTGATATATTTTGAAGTTTCATCAATCCGATTTTTTAAATCCTGCCTGAAAATTTTTTCCAATTTTTCCCGTTCATTCGGATTTTTTTCTTCCATAATGCGATTATAATTTTCCAAAGAAAATTTAGAATCTATGGGGATAACTTTTTCTTTGATAAAAACCGCCGCGTCAACGATGCTGCCGTCTTTAAATTTATATTGCATCTGATAAGAATCAGGCGGCAAAACATTTTTTAACACTGTTTCCAAATAATACTCGCCGAGCACGCCACGTTGTTTGGGATTGGTTAAAACATTTTCCAAATTCTGAAGCTGTTCGGCAAAGCCGATTACTTGCTTATTAGTTTCGTCCAATTTGGTCATTTTTTCCGTCAAGCCCTGAATAGTTTTAATGCTTTCAATAAATTGCCGTTCAACTACGCGATGAGTTTCCAATAGTTTTGTATCCACGGTTTTAACTAATCCGTTTAATTGACTTTGAAGCATTAAAAACGACTGGTCGTTTTCCCTGCCTTGCTGTAATTTATGAAATTTTTGATTAAAAAAATAAATCAGGAAAGAAAATCCTGTTAAAATAAAAACAAATAAAATTATAATTAAGGTTTGCATAAAAATTGTTTGAATTATTGCAAAACGGGATTGCCGCGTTTAGCATCGGGATTGCTTCGCTTCGCTCGCAATGACAGCGTGGGGACGCGATGGTAAACAAGAAAATGTCATTGCGAGGAGCTAGTAGGCGACGCGGCAATCCCGTGTTTCTTGCGCCATTAGAATTTATAATAGCATTTCCCCTTCTTCTCCCCCTTTCAACCCCGCGGCATTGGCTTCATCAGTGTCCAAATGTAAATTCCAAACAAATAAAGGGTCTACTCTGACAACCACTTTGTAAAAAATTAACGCCCTCTCCCCTTCTACTTTAACGGAAACAATTTGCCTGTCTTCTACTTTATACTTCAGCGCGTCCGTAGGCGAAGCGTGGATATGGCGGAGCGCGATAATTATCCCTTCTTTTAATTCTATTGTTCCATTAGGCCCGATAATTTTCAAACCGCCAATTGATTCTTTGAGTTGGCCGGATTCTTTGACTAAGGGCTGAATGCCAAAATGGACAGCTTCTGTTCTGGAAATTTCCACCTGCGTTTTATTTCTTAACGGACCAAGAATTCTTACATTTTCCAATTTAAAATTTTCATTGGCTAAAACCACGGTTTCTTCCGCGGCAAATTGTTCTTTTTGAGACAAGGGCTTGAAAACATTAAGCTGATAATTCTTGCCGAAAAGAATTTTCAAATCTTTTTGGCAAAGATGGAGATGATGGGCGGAAATTTCTATGGGAATTTTCATAAGATTTATTTGTTATTATTTATGAAATGAGTCATTTTTTTCTTGTCGTCTTTCGCGTCCCTCTCTGTCATTGCGAGGATCCACGGGATTGCTTCGTCGGCCGCCTGCTGGCGGCCTCGCTCGCAATGACACTCTTTTGCTTGCCATCGCGTCCCTCTCTGTCATTGCGAGGAGCGGAACGCAGTGGAGACGGGATTGCTTCGTCGTCGGACTTGTGTCCTCCTTCTCGCAATGACAAACAAGAGTGTGTCATTGCGAGGAGCCGTGGGAATGACAGAACAAAACGTTCAGGACGACAGAAGGGTTAAATACTTTTTATTTAATTCCTTTAAATCAAGCAAGCCGTTATGGGCGCCTATTTCAGTTAAAACGGAAGCGCTGTTGACCGCCGCCAATTTCAGCGCCTTGCCCAAATCATTATATAAAATCAAGCCGGCCGCCAAAGTGGAACCGAAAGCGTCGCCGGCGCCGGTCGTATCAACAACTTTTGTTGGATAAGCCGGCTGATGCTCAATTTTTTCGCCGTCATAAGCGGAAGCTCCTTCCGCGCCTTTAGTGATAACCGCTATTTTCACCCCCCAACTTTTAATTATTTTTAATAATCGCTCAATATCCTTTATTTTTTCTCCGGAAGAATAAACCAATTCAATGGCTTCATCTTGATTTAAAACCAAAAGGTCAGCCGCTTTTAAAAAATCTTTTAATTTGGAATATCCGGCTTTTAATTGGCTGATGCCGGGATTCCAGACAAACTTAATATTGGAATTAAATTTTTTAATTTTTACGACATTATTTAAAATATTCTCCCAATTTTCGCCGCTTAATGAAGAAACATAAACGCATTTAGTTTTAAATTGTTGTGAGTTGTTTATTAGTTGTAAGTTGTGAGTTGTTAGTTGCAAGTTGTCATTGGCGCCGCGATATAAAAAAGCGACATATTCTTTGTTTTTTTCGCCAATAACCAAAAAAGAAAATCCGGTCGCTATTTTCTTGTCCACTTGCGCGAAACTCGCGTTAATTTTATATTTCTTAAAATTTTTAATGATTTCTTTCCCCTCTTTGTCATCCCCCACTCTGATAACGGCGCTTGCTTTGAAGCCTAATTTTGAAAAATTAACCGCCGCGTTGCAAGCTCCGCCGCCAATCGTATAATAAGGTTGTTGAATGTCAATTTTCGCGGATAATTCAAATCCCAAAAGTTTTTGGCAGGTTGGATTTTCTGAAGTATCAATAATCCTGCCTTTATCTGTATAAAACATAATATCTCTGGTGGCGCCGCCGATGGTGATTATTTCCGTTTTTGATAAACTTTTATTTGATAAGCTGAAATTTTTTTTCTTCATATTTATACGCTTTGTTTTTGATTATTTTATTAAAAATTCAAACTTATTTTATTATAGCAAATTCTTTTGAATTGCGAAATGGGTTTTTTACTTCCCCTCGGGATTGCTTCGTCGGCCGCCTGCTGGCGGCCTCGCTCGCAATGACACTCTCTTGTTTGCCATCGCGTCCCCCGCTGTCATTGCGAGGAGCGGAACGCAGTGGAGCGACGCGGCAATCCCGTTGTCCTTCGCGTCCCCCGCTGTCATTGCGAGGAGCGGAACGCAGTGGAGCGACGCGGCAATCCCGTGTCTATTCCATTATTTTAAATTTTTGCTATACTTTCACATATGGCTTATTTCGGGCTAAAACATACTCTAATTCCTTTCTTAAGAAAAAGAATTGGAAAAATCGAGGGCATAGAAAATATTCCTGAAAATGGCGGCTTTATTATTGCCGCTAACCATATCAGCTATTTAGATCCGCCTTTTATTGTCTCAACAATATTTCCAAAGGCAAAAACCAAAATTTATTTTCTCGGGCTTCAAAAAATAATCCAAACCCTTAAAAAATTTTTAATAAATACCGAATGGCTGGGCATCATACCTGTTGAACGGGAAGACAAAGATAAATGTTTGGATGAAACTTTTAATTATTTAAAAAAAGGAAATATTTGCGTGATTTTCCCCGAGGGAATGAGAAACATTGAAAAAGAATTAAAAAAAGGGAAAACCGGCGTTGCCCGCCTTGCCTTGCAAGCAAAAGCGCCGGTAATCCCTCTTGGCTGTTCCGGCTACGCGGGCTTGACACTTTTTTCCGCGCTTAAAAATTTATTCTTTTGCAAAAAAATACAAATTAAAGTTGGCAAGCCCCTCTATTTTGACCAATATTATAACCAAGAAATTACCAAGGAGTCATTGGATGAAATAACCAAAAAAATAATGCTGGAAATCGGAAAACTTTGCGATAAAGATTATATATATTAATTTGAATTACGAAACGCGTAATAGCGATAGACAACGGGATTGCCGCGTCGCTCCTTGGGGTCGCTCCTCGCAATGACAGAGGGGGACGCGATGGCAAACAAAAGAGTGTCATTGCGAGGAGGCAGTAGGAAGATCCTTTCGCTTCACTCAGGACAGGCTCCGCAATCCCGAGGACTTTCGCAATGACAATATAAAAAACTCCCGGTAATTTTTACCAGGAGTTTTTATTTGAATTTTTCAATAATTCAGAATCAAAGACGCGATTGCCGCGGCTGAATCCGTTTTATTGAATTTTTTTATTTTGAAACGCATTCTTTTTAATTTTCTATGGTCGGCAAGCAAGCCAAGCGCGAGACGAGCGGCATCTTCCCCGTTTTTAGATGCCAAGATTAATCCTTTTTTCAATAAAAACTGAACATTATTAGCTTCTTGCCCCGGAATAGGGTCAACAATAATCATCGGCAGATGACAAGCCAAAGCTTCACTGACAGTAAGACCGCCCGCCTTAGTAATAATTAATGAAGAAATTTTCATTAATTCATTTATGTTTTCGGCGTAGCCGAAAACTTTCAATGGATGATAGGAAATATTAAACTCTTGCTTTATCTGCCTCTCTAATTTTTTATTTTTTCCGCAAACAATTATCATCTGTAAGGGAAAAAATCGAAACCGATTGAAAATTTTGATTATATTCTTGATCGGGCCAATGCCTTGCCCGCCTCCCATTATTAAAATAATAGACAAAAATTTATTCAATCCTATTTTTTCTATTACTCCATTTCCATCGATCGGCTGAAAAAATCTCGCGTCAATAGGAATGCCAAAATTATTAATTTTTGATTCTTGAATTCCCATTTCCATTAAAATCTTTTTTGCCGGCAAAGAGGGCACAATGTAGCGGTTTATGTGTGAATGCGCCCAATATAAATGAGGGAGATAATCAGTCAAAACCCCGATTATCGGCGTATCCAAATTTTTTCGCCTTTTGTATTCAGCGAGTAGCCAAGCGGGATATGCTTGAGTGCAGACAATTACATCCGGCTTAAAACCATAAATCAATTTTTTAAGCTTTAATGACTTTAAAAAACCAAGTATTTTTCCCGATTTCAATAATCGTTTATAGATTTTTTGATTATTGTAGATATATTTCCATCCTTGTGGCATATTTTTCACCACTTGAAAATAAAGGCTGTTTAAAATTTTTGCCGACAAAGGATGAAAATATTCCAAAAAATCAATATTCAAAATTTCTATTTCCTCGCTTAATTTTTTTAAAGCGCCTTCAATCGCCAAACTTGCCCGATGATGCCCTGAATAAGCTGTAATGTAAATCAATAAAACTTTCTTTGCCATATTAAACCCTCCTTTTTTGTTTGATTTGTTTGATTTGTTTGATTTTTTCAAAGAACTTTTTGTTCGCGAAAATCTTATCACATTTTTTCTAAAGTTTCAATGCCTAAGATATTCAAACCATTTTTTATCACCATAGAAACTGTTTCTATTAAAATCAATCTCATTTTTATCAGTTCCTTTGTTTTTGCTTTTAAAACAGGTATTTTCTGATAAAATTTATTAAATAAAGAAGCGAGTTCCAATAAATATGTACAAATATTAGCCGGGTTTTTATCAATGGCGGCAAACATCAAAACGCGAGGAAACGCGTAAAGCAATTTTACTAATTCATTTTCCTCTTCGGTTTCAAAAGAATTAAAATTTAATTTTGTTTTTAATTGAACTGATTTCGCCTTTCTAAGAATGCTTTTTATTCTGGCATAAGCATATTGCAAATAGGGTCCAGTCGCGCCTTCAAACGAAACTTCTTTTCGCGGGTCAAAATTTATTTCCTGTTTGGGCGTAAATTTAAGCAGAAAAAATTTTAAAGAAGCCAAAGCGATTTTAGAAGCGCGTTTTTCCAATTCTGTTTTGGAAATTTTTTCTTCTCTTTTTAAAATTTCTTTTTTTACCAATTCTTCAACTTCTTTAATTAATTCATCCGCTTCAACTGTTTTCCCTTCTCTTGACTTCATTTTGCCTTCAGGCAAAAAAACCATGCCATAAGGAAAATGGGATAATTTTTTTGCCCATTTAAAACCAAATAATTCCAAAATTTTAAATAAAACTTTAAAATGGTATTCTTGCTCAAAACCGGTAATATAAATACATTTATCAAATTTTTCTTCTTGGTGCCTTGAAATTGCCACGGCAATATCTTGGACAATGTAAATCGCCGTCCCGTCAGCCCGAATTAAAACTTTTTTATCCAGATTGTATTTAGTCAAATCAATTTCCACCGCCCCGTCTTCGCGTTGATAGCAAATCCCTTTTTTAAAAGCTTTTAAAACTTCTTTCTTGCCTGATTGATAAACTTTGCTTTCATAATCCCAACGGTCAAATGCAATGCCTAATTTCCGGTAAGTTTCTTTAAAACCCCGCTCAGCCCATTTATTCATTTTTTGCCAAAGTTTTCTTGTTTCTTTATCCCCTGCCTCCCATTTTCTTAACATCTCCCGCGCTTCTTCTAATAATTCCGGATTTTCTTTAGCTTTTTGTTCAAATAAAACATAATACTTGCCCACCAAATAATCGCCTTTTGTGCCTGAACTTTTGGGTGTTTCCTTGCTGCCGAATTTCTGATAAGCCAACATTGACTTGCAAATATGGATGCCGCGGTCATTGATTAAATTTGTTTTTATAATTTCAAAATTTTGATTTTTTAAAATATTAGCCAAGGCCTCGCCTAAAACATTATTGCGCAAATGGCCTAAATGCTGGGGCTTATTAGTGTTGGGTGAAGAAAATTCTAAAATCATCTTTTTATATTCGGATTTTTTCGCTAGTTCGCCCTTGCCGTAAGCATCTTTCTCTTTTAAAATTTTTTTAATTGTAATTTCCGCGAATAAAGACTTATTGACAAAAAAATTCAAATAACCATTCACTGCCTCTATTTTTTCTATTTCCTTACTTGGCTTAATTTCTTGGACTAAAATTTCCGCGATTTCTCGTGGCGATTTTTTAACGATTTTTGCCAAAGAAAAACAAGGCCAAGCAAAATCTCCCATTTTAGAATCCGGCGGCTGGCTCAAATCAAAATCTAAATCTTTAAAATTTTTAATGTTGAATTCTTTTTTTAAAACTTGCTTAATTAAATTTTCTATTTTGTCTCTAAGCATATTTTATAATTTATCATATTTTCCAACTTTTTACTAATTGCCTTGAATTGCGAAATATCTCTCTGTTATCGCGAGGAGCCACGGGATTGCTTCGTCGTCGGACTTGTGTCCTCCTTCTCGCAATGACA
>VMGY01000013.1:9630-30033 GCA_007378955.1 Parcubacteria group bacterium Athens0714_12
CTCGCAATGACAAACAAGAGTGTGTCATTGCGAGCGACTGGAAGGAGCGCGGCAATCCCGTTTTCTATTACTACTATGAGTTTCGTAATTCAAAATAATTATGCTATAATTTAAAAAAAATACGTTTTAATAAATAAGATTATGAAAATCTTTTTACGCTGGCTGACGAAGTCGTAGCTGAAAAAATAAAATTGCGGCAGAAATGAATTTTGCAACCATCTCTATTCCTTTTTAATGATTTTCGTATTATAATTATAATAAGCGATTAAATAATAAATTTTTATGTTTTTATCATCCCCTTTTCCATTTGGTTTGGATATTTCGGATTTTTCCATAAAGGCGGTTTCTCTTAAAGAAAGACATCTCGCTAAAAATAAAGAGCTTGTTTTGTCCGCTTTCGGGCAAATCGCCGTGCCGGAAGGATATTTTAATAAAGGAGAAATAAAAGAATTTGAAAAAATCGCCGGCCTGATTAAAAAATTATTAAAAAATCTTGCCAAGGGTAAAATTGCCACGCCTTATGTAATTTCCGTCTTGCCGGAATCAAAAACTTTTATCAAGCTTATTGAAACGCCTTTTATTGAAGATGAAAATATCTTAGAAACCATTAAAAGCGAAATTGGAAGAGATATTCCGGTTTCTTTGGAAGAATCTTATTTGGATTGGCAAATAATTTCTAAAGATTCTAAAAAAAATACGTTTAAAATATTAATCGCCGTCGCCCCTAAAAAAATGGTGGATGATTATACCTTGCTTTTAAAAAAGGCCGGCTTAAAACCATTGGCTTTTGAAATTGAATCAGTGGCAATCGCCAGATGCTTGATAAATTCCAAAAAAATTGATTGCGAACAGCCTTTAGCCATTATTGATTTGGGCGCCAGCCGCGGCAGTATCATTGTCTTTGACGAAGAAACTATCCAGCTGACTTCCACTATTTCGGTTTCCGGACAAGAAATATCCGCCGCCCTGTCTTCAAAATTAAAAATTTCCATGCCTGAAGCGGAAAAAATAAAAATAGTTTGCGGCTTAAACGCTGAAAAATGCAAAAAAACAATCGATGAAATTCTTGAGCCCGCGATTGAAAAATTAGTAAAAAAAACACAGGAAATAATTAATTTCTATCAAAATCAAACTAATAAAAAAATTAACAAAATTCTGCTTTGCGGCGGCGCCTCAAATTTAAAAGGGTTGGAATTATTTTTATCAAAAAAACTAAAAATAGAAACAAAGAAGGGAAACCTCTTGGCTAATTTATGTCTTGAAAATCCGCCCATTTCTCCAGATGACTTTTTGAGCTACGCGACCGCGATCGGCTTATCCTTAAGAGCGCCCTTGAAAAAAAATAATATCTTATGATTACTTTAAATCTATTGCCGGAAAAAGAAAAAATAATTTATAAACAAGAAAAGAATTATCTTGTTATAAAAAACTTTTTATTATTATTGATAATCGCGACAATAATAATCACCATCGCTCTTTTGGCGTCAAAATTAATTTTAGAAAAAAACTTTTATAGTTTTGTCGACGGAGACTCTTTATCGCCAAACGCGACCGCGGAAATTAAGAAAAAAATAAACAATATAAACAGCAAACTTCAAGAAATTAACGGGATTCAAAAAAATTATTTTGACTTTTCGGAACCATTGATTATTTTATCCGGATTAACCCCCGCGAATCTGCAAATATCGCTGCTGAATTTAGACCAGAATAATTTAGAATTTTTTATTAAAGGCAAAGCTAAAACCAGAGAAAATTTATTGCGATTCCAAAAAAACTTGGAAGATTCCCCTATTTTTAAGGAGGTTAAATATCCCATAACCAATTTATTATCCAAAGAAAATATAAATTTTGAATTTTCCGGGAAATTAAATCCGCTTATAAATTCTAATCAAAAAAAATAAATAATAATCACATGGCTCTGCCTTTTAAAAGAAAATTTTTTATTAATTTAATTTTAATGGTGATAATTTTATCAAGCATTCTTGTCTTTGTCACTTATCCCGCTATTCGCGAAATCAAATCTCTTTCCCAGGAAATTTATAATTATCGCCTTCATCTGGAAAAACTTTATTTAAAAGGTCAAATTTTAAAAAATATTGTGGAAGAATTAAAAAAAGTAGAGCCTTATATTGAAAAAATTTCCAAAGTCTTGATTGGCAAAAACGAAGAATTGGGATTTATTGTTTCTTTGGAAAAATTAGCCGATGACAATCAATTAATCCAAAATTTAAAAATAGACCCTGCCCAGAAAATAGACAGTAATAATTATAAAATCATGCCTGTTCAAATCGCTTTGCAGGGCGATTTCACTAATCTTATCAAATATTTAATAGAATTAAATAAATTAGATTACTATATTAATATTAAAAATTTATCAATCCAAAAAATAGGAAAAACTTCCCAAATAAACATTTTTTTAGAAGCTAATACTTATGGAGAAAATAATATCTGACGCTTTTATGAAAAAAATAAAAACTGAGGCAATCATAAAAATTTATTTTTTCTCGGCGATTATTATAATAATCGCCGGCTTGGCGTCAACTTCTTTATTTTTATACAAAAATTTTTATCAAACTATTATTCATTCGCAAAAAATAAAAATTTTAAAAAATGAAATTTTAGTGGAAAGGATAGATATGGATTTATACGACAAGGTAATTGAAAATTTAGACAAGAAAAAAGAAATTAGTATGGAAAATTTATCGGCCTTAAAAAATCCGTTTGAATCAATAGAAGAATGAAACGGGCTTGACATTTTTTTTCAATATGACAAGATAGCAAGATAACCATACGATTATGGCTCATACAAAGTCAAAAGGTTCAACATCATTAGGGAGAGATTCTCAATCCAAAAGATTGGGGGTAAAAAAATTTGCCGGGGAAACAGCTAAAATCGGCAGTATTTTAGTTAGGCAAAGAGGAACTAAATTTTATCCGGGATTAAACGTAAAAAGAGGCAATGACGATACTTTATACGCCATTAAATCCGGTTATGTAAAATTTACCAGAAAGAAAAAAAGAGGATTTGATAATACTCTAAAAATGATTAGAATAGTAAATGTGGTGAATGAAAAACAAAATAGTTAATTTAAGGCGCTCTTTATAAAACTCTTAAACAAAGGGTGAGGACTTAACGGGCGAGATTTGAACTCGGGATGAAATTGAACCCCCATAAAAAATGGGTGGTTTTTTATTTCTATAATTTCCACCAATTGTTTGTCCGGCGAAAAACCGCTGATAATTAATCCTTTTTTTTCTAAAATTTCCTTAAATTCATTATTAAATTCATATCGATGCCTATGGCGCTCTGAAATAAGCGGCTTTTCTGTTTTTTGTTTGCTAAAATAAGATTTGCCGGCTAGGCTGTTTTTTAGCAATAAGCAAGGATACGCCCCTAATCGCATACTGCCGCCATAATGGCTTTTCTGGATTTTTTTTAATTGTTCTGGCATTAAATGAATAATTGGGTATTTAGTTTTAGGGACAATTTCTGAAGAATTCGCTTCTTTCAGGCCAGCGACATTTCTGGCAAATTCTATGGCCGCCAATTGCATGCCGAAGCAAAGCCCTAAAAAAGGAATTTTATTTTCTCGGCAATATTGGATCGCTTTGATTTTACCCTCAACTCCTCTACTGCCAAAACCGCCCGGGACAATTATGCCGTCAAATTTTTTTAATTTCTTTAATTTTTTTGGAAAACTCTCAAAATCTTCCGAACTAATCCATTCTATTTCCGGAGTTCTTTCATAAAACCAAGACGCGTGCTTAATGGCCTCAATCACAGAAATATAAGAATCCAACAAAGTAAAATTACCCGTGGTGAAATATTTTCCCACCACTCCGATTTTTATCTTCTTTTTTACGCTTTTTATGGTATTAATTAAATTATGCCATTCTTTTAATTTATTTTTTCTGGGCCTGAGATTGAATTTTTTTAAAATTTTATCCCCTAATTTATCTTTTTCAAAATTAAGAGGTATCTCATAAATAAAATCAATGTCAGGCGCGGAAATCACATTTTCCGGCGAGATATTGCAAAAAATAGAAAGTTTTCTTTTGCGCGGTTCGTCTAAGGCGACTTTTGCGCGGCAAAGAATGAAATCCGGCTGAAGGCCGGCGGAATTCAATGTCCTGACCGCGGTCTGCGTCGGTTTTGTTTTCATCTCTCCGATTTTATTCGGGATTGGCAAATAGCTGACTAAAATAAACAAAACATTCTTCGGCTCTCTTAATCGCAGCATTCTTGCCGCTTCTAAAAATAAAACATTTTGATATTCCCCTACCGTACCGCCGATTTCCGTCAAAACAAAATCCGCTTTTGCTTTTTTAGCCGCTTTTTTTAACCTATTGATGACTTCTTCCGGAATATGCGGCACCACTTCAACGCACCGCCCCTGATATTTTAAATTTCTCTCTTTTTCAATCACGCTCTGATAAACCCGGCCGGTGGTCATATAATTGGCGGAAAAAATATTTTCATCTAAAAATCTTTCGTAATTTCCTATATCTTGGTCTGTTTCGTCGCCGTCTTCAGTGACAAAAACTTCTCCATGCTCTATTGGATTCATCGTGCCGGCATCTACATTGATATAGGGGTCTATCTTAATTGCCGTCACTTTAAATCCTTTGCTTTGGAGAATCTTGCCAAGCGAAGCAGTGGCCGCTCCCTTGCCTATTCCCGACATTACTCCGCCGGCGATAAAAATATATTTGGTCATAAATTTATAAAAATCCTAAATTCAAATGTTCAAAATTGACGCGAAGTGTCTCATGTGAAGAGTCTCTTTCTCTTTGTCATTGCGAGGAGCCCAGCAGGGCGACGAAGCAATCCCGTGTCCATTCCGCTATCCTCGGGATTGCCACGCTCAGCTGCCTGCTGGCAGCCTCGCTCGCAATGACAGCGTAGAAATTAGACATTTTCTATTTCTCTCATTATTCTCTCCCCATATTCCTCTATTTCTCCTTTTTTATATTCCTTTCTCGACCAATGTTTCAAACCATCGCCGGAAAAACGTGGAATCAGATGAAAATGCAAATGCGGCACTAATTGGCCGGCTGTTTTATTCGTATTAACGCCTAAATTAAAACTATCAGTATTTAAAGTTTCGCACATTGCCTTGGCTATTTTTTTGCTTATTTTAATTAAATCAGCCAAAACATTTTCCGGTGTTTCAAAAAAATTAATGAAATGTTTTTTTGGCAAAACTAAAATATGGCCGTGATTTATCGGGGCAATATCCAAAAAAGCGATAAAGGCGGAATCTTCATAAACTTTTTGGCAAGGGATTTCACCTTTGATAATTTTACAAAAAATACATTCCATAAAATTTATTAAATTTTAAAATCTTCCCGATATTTTGAAGTTAATAAGGTTATTATACCAAAAATAAAACATAGGTGTAAAATCAGCCTTAAATTTATATAAGCGGCCGCGAAATACGGCTTCAAGTCTTCCAAAAATAAAAGCGTTAAAAAGAAAAATAGCAAAACAGAAAAAATTTCTTTTGTTAATCGCGCGATAAAATAAAAAATTAATTTTAATTTATTATCAAACATTTTAATTGTTTTTTAAATAATTCTTAAATCGAGGTAAAAAATTTTCCGCGGTCCATGGCTCTTTTTCCAAAATAATTTTAATTTCCGATATTTTTATTTCCGCCTGCTTATCGTAAAGCAAGGGACTGGAAAGGATAAAATATAGTTCGCGGTCTTTTATAAGCCATGACTGCAACTCAAAATCCGCTTCCGCCGTCCGCCAGCCGTCTTTTTCAATCAACGCTATCCCCTTTTCCTTGTCTTCCAAAGTTTTAAACAAAAAATCCCAATCGCTGTCCACGTTTTTCAATCCGATTTGAAATAAATTGCGGGAAGGATTTTGATATTTGATTATCACCTTGGCTGTCTTGAAAAAACGGGGAATGGTTAAATCAAAATAAATCGGGTCAATCCGCATTGTCTGAAAATAAATTCCGCCTTGCTCTTCTATTTTTCTCAGCCTGTTTTCCGGATAAAGAGCGGAAATTAAAACTGATTTGCTTTTAAAAGTATTTTTTATTTCCAACACCCCTGATGGAACGAAATCCTTGTAAAAAAGCCAGCTAATCACGCTCAAAACAGAAAAAACAAAGACAAAACGAATAATTTTTATGCTTTTTTCCAAAAGGCGGTTATTTTTCATTATTTAATTATAACATCTTTGCTTTTGAGATAGAAATAAGCTAAAATAGATTAATGCTTTCCCTAAAAAAACTTATTTTAAAAAATACTCTTTGGTCGGGAATAGGAGAAATAATCAGTAAAGGAATTCAATTTTTATTGATTATTATTTTGGCCCGTTATTTAAGCGCGGCTGATTTCGGCAAATTTTCTTTTGTTTTTTCTTTTGTTCCCATTTTTTTGATTATCGCTGATTTTGGTTTGCATTTCATCAGTATCCGGGAAATATCCAGAAATTTGGAGCAGACAAAAAAATATCTAAGCAATATCTTTACTATAAAATTGATTCTCGCCTTTCTGGCATTTTTGTCTATTTTTATTATCAGCCAATTTTTAGGCAAAAACAATGAAACAAAAATCCTTATTTATATCTATGGGCTTTATACTATTCTCTGGTCCTTCTGCGAATTTTTTTACACGATTTTTAAAGCTTGGGAAAAATTCAAATATGAAGCTTTAATCAAAACAACGCACATTTTAACGCTCTTTACTTTTATCACTCTGCTTATTTTAAATCACAAAGGCCTGAAAGAAATAATTTTGGCGTATCTATTCGCTATTTCATTAATTTTTATAATCGTCATAACCATTATCGCCGCTAAATTCACTAAATTCCATTTATCTTTTGACGCGCCTTTATGGAAACATCTTTTTAAAGAATCATGGCCATTGGCGCTGTCCAGCGTCTTTGCCATTATTTATTACCGCATTGACACAACGATGATTTCCCTAATGAAAGGCGATCAAGACACGGCTTGGTATTTTGCTCCTTATAATTTAGTCTTCGGTCTAACCTTTATTCCTCTTTTTATGATGCATTCTTTTTATCCAAAAATGTCGCAAATTTGGCATCAGTCCCTCCTTCGCCAAGGCTTCGGAGGACAGGCAAAAAATCAGCTTAAAATTCTTTATCGTAAAATAATGCTCTTAATCGGCGGCTTGGCCGGTTTAATGCTGATTGGAATTTATTTTTTAGCTGATAAAATAATCATCTTGCTTTACGGCTCGCAATACACTCCTTCTATTCTTGCTTTAAAAATTTTAGTAATAGCGGTATTTTTTTCTTACTTCAGCCATGTCTTTTTATTCACTCTGACGGCGATGAACCAGCAAAAAATTTACACTTATATCACCGCTGTCGGCTGCGCTTTTAATTTAATCGCCAATTTTATCTTTATCCCCAAATATTCATTTATCGGCGCCAGCTGGACGACCGTCGCCACCGAACTTATCACCGGCTTATTGCTTTTGATTTTTGTGACTAAATTATTAAAGAACTTTGCACCTGCTAAAATCGTAAATCCAAATAATTGACATAGAACTAATTTTATGCTAAAATAAAATCTCAATAATTGAGGTAATGCTCTTTTAAAACAAGGTGAAATATAGGTGAAATAAAGTAAAAAAGCTGAATAGCTGAAAGGAGGAATAGCCATGGGAGGGGTGGTAATAGTTTTTGCTTGTGGAGTAAAAATAGACAAGCCAGACCAACAGACAATCTGGCGGTTGAAAAAAGGGTTGGAAATTTTTAAAAAGAAAAACTGTGATAAAATTATAGTCACTGGCGGAAGTTTCTGCCCTGGACAAAAATTGCCAGCGGCAGAAGTAATGAAAAGATGGTTGATAAAAAAGGGAGTACTATCTAAAAAAATTATCAAGGAGGATAAATCAGTAGATACGATAGAAAATATTGATAATACTTTCTCTTTGCTGTCTAAATCAACGCTCGAATTTTTTGCGGTAAGCAGTTGGTATCATCTCCCGCGAATTCGCTTTATCTTTAAAACTAGAAAGTTAAAAGCAAGATTTATCCCCGCAAAAGGATCTATTAAGTCCGCAATTTGTGAACCGTTATTTTTATTGATTACTGTTCTTGATCCGTATGGAAAAGGATGGTTAAACCAACTAAATAAAAGGAGGAGAAAATGAAAAAAAGACCTGAAGTAGAAGCAGTGCCCAGCGACCTCGCGAGAGAATTTCAGGACCGCAGTTTTAAACAATTAGAAAATATGCTATTTGAGGAAATAAATACATCACCACTAATCATAAGAATCGTCTTTGATGTCACTTTTATAATCTTTCTAATTTTGGGTCTGTTGTGGGGGGCATATGACATTACAAAAGAATTTGCGACCCTTTTTATCAAAAAAATTAGAGGATATATAAAAAAACATTGAGAATAAAAAAATAAAGGCCATCTTCAAATTAAAAAGGTGGTCTTTTTTGCTAAAAAAACAAAAATAAATTAAAATAGAATTATGGATAATCAAAATTTTAAAATCGCGATTATTATTTTGAATTGGAACGGACTGGAAAATACCAAGGAATGTTTAAATTCGCTAAAAAAAGTAAATTATTCTAATTTTAAAATTATTTTAGTGGATAATGGTTCAGAAAATAATGAAGGTAAAATTTTGAAAAATGAATACGGCGATTTTATCACTTTAATCCAAAATAAAAAAAATCTTGGTTTTGCCGAAGGCAATAATGTCGGCATAGAAAAAGCCTTAGAAAATCCGGAAATAAAATACATTCTTTGCCTTAACAATGATACAACTGTTGAAATTGATTTTATTGAAAAAGCTCTGGAAAAATTTAATAACCCTGAAATCGGAATGATGGCGCCGAAAACAATGAATTACTATAAAAAAAATGAAATAGATAATTTCGGTATTCAATTTACCAAAAGCGGCCTATCTTTCAATATTAAAAATAATAATTCTCGCCTCTTCTGCCCTTGCGGCGCGGCGGCTTTTTACTCGCGCGAACTCTTAGAAGAATTAAAAAGACGAGACGGCTATTATTTTGACCCTGATTTTTTCGCTTACGCCGAAGATTTAGATTTGGGATTCCGAGCCCGTTTATTGGGATTTGAATGTTTGTTCGCGGAAAATTCTATTATCTATCACAAAGGTTCGGCTTCAACCAAGGCAATGAGTGACTTGGCGGTTTATCATACTTACAGAAATATTATCTGGGTTTTAACAAAAAATCTGCCCGCTCCCCTTTTCTGGAAATATTTGCCGAAAATTATTATCGGACAATTGGCGATAATTTTTCTTTGGATTTTGCGCGGAAAATCTTTTTTAATTTTTAAAGCTTATTTTCACGCCCTATTCGGCCTGCCTAAAATGCTAAAAAAAAGAAAAATTATCCAAAAAAATAAAAAAATCTCAATTGGAGATTTAAATAAATTTTTCACTCCTCGAATTTTTGTCAAAAGTTATCTCTCAAATTTAAAAATATAAAGAAACCAAAAAAACTCAAGAAAAAACTCAAGGTCTGAATTTTTGAACGGCCGTTCAAAAATTCAGACCTTGAGTTTAAATTTTAAATTTATTCACTAAAAAAATTTTCACGCAATCTTTTAAAGCATATTGTTCAATTAAAACTTTTGTTAAATCCAAAACATCGTAAGCGCAAACCCAAGTGCTCTGCTGAACCATTTTATAACCCATAATTTTTAAATTTGCTCTAAATAAATTTCTGCTCTTTTTCAAAACTTCAGGAATATCAAATATTATTAAAACCAATTTTTTATCTTTGCGCCGATTTTTCTTCGCTTTCTTAATGCAAACGCCTATAGCCTTCGATCTCCCTTTAGAAGTTAACGCGATTATTCTTTTATTTTCTTCGTTTTTTAATTTAATATAATTCTTCTTTTTAAGGTAATTAATAAAATTATTAAATCTTTTTCTTTCTTTTTCCAATCTTAATTTTTGAAGTAAATGGTAATATTCAATTTTATTGGCATAATAAATCGAGCGAGGAAAATAAGTTAAGCACTTATCAACATCTTCCGCCAAGTCAAAGATTGCCCATAAAATTTTTTCACTATTTATTTTCATAATCTCAATGTTAAAATAAAGTCTTACAATTTGAACGGCCGTTCAAATTGTAAGACTTTGCAATACGAATATGTAAACAACGAATTAATCAACTACCCTACAGCAGAGCCGCGAGGAAATCTATTTGATTATAAATTATTCAGAAAATTTAAAAATATAAACATCGCCGATTTGCTCGTAATCGCCTAAAATTTTTTGGTATCTTTCAAGAATTTTTTTATCTCTTTTATTCCACCATCTTTTTTCAGTCATAAAATAACATTCTTCCGCGCCGGTAATTTCCAAAGCTTTTTCCATATATCTTTGCGAAGGATTTAAAGCCATATTGTTAAAAAGCTGAACTCTTTCCGGCTGGGCGTATTCCTGATAAACCGGAAAGCCGCCGGTAATTAAATGCCGAGAGGAAACATATTCCATGGCCAATAAAGGCCAGGTATTAGCCAGAACGCATTTATTTCCCTTTTCATCTTTTATTTCTCCCCAGACATATTTCGCCGATTCCAATTCATCTTGGGTAACTGTCTGCAATTGCGGACCGGCGCCATAAACCGAGCATAAAAATAATGATAAAAACAAACAAAGAGCGAAAATTTTCGCTGTTTGGCTGATAAATTTGGATCGCGTCTCTAAAAAATTATTTATCCCCCAGCCCAAAAAAATTATCATCAGAAAAGCGATAAACAAATCAGAACGTTTACTTAATAAAACACTGCCACTCATTAAATATTTGCCGATAAAATAATTTCCCAAGCTGACGGTTAAAAATATACTCAACAAAAAAGCTATTTTATTAACCGGTTCTTTTAATTTTTTAAATTTTCCAAAACCGTAGACAATAAAAGTCCAAACCAGAATGGAAAATAAAGAAATCCAAGAAAATAAAGAAAACAAAGTCGTTCCTGACAAATTTTTGGCGGTTTGCGTGTAAATAAAATTTCCTTGGGTGATAAATCCCTGGTCGGGAAAAATTAAAGAAACCCCCAGTAGCTGCTTCAAATAATTAATAAAATAAAAAGTAATCAGCCACGGATGTTCAAATATTCCGCTAATAAATTTACTTAAGCCGGAAAACCTGTCTAAAACAGGGATAAAAAAAATGAAACCAAAAACAATCAGTGGCAAAAAAACGGCAAATTTTTTGGATTTACCCCATGAAATAATCTGCCGCGAAGGCGAATTCCCGCTTTGCGGGATTTCACGGGGTAAAGAAAAATTTTTTAAAAGCCAGGACAGCAAGCCGATTTCCAAAAGCAAAATAAAATACAAAACATAATTAAAATACATCAATAAAGTCAGGGTAACGCAAAAAAGCAATAATTTGGAATTTTGAGACGCCAGATATTCCAGCCAAAAAATAAAGACAAAAATAAAAAATAAAAATCCGAAAGAATTGGGCAGGGTAATCGCGCCATAAACCTGAAAAGGATAAAAAAGATTCGGCAAAAAAGCTAAAAGCAAAGGCAAGGTCTTTTTATTTGAAAAAAACTGGCCGATTTTAAAAAGAAAAATCGGAATAAATAAAGAGCATAAAATAAATCCCAATAAAAGGTCAATCCAAAAAACATCTATTGTAAAAAGCCAAGATAAAATATTAGTCAAAGCCCATTGGCCGGCGTATGAAGTTTTATTGCCGACTATCAGAACAGAGGGGATTTTAATCGGGCCAAAATTATTCCATTCTATCTTTTCTCCGAATAAAGAAGGAGAATAAACATTGCCTTCTTGAAGCCATTTTTCCGCCGCCAGGTGCCGCCACCGATCGCCGCCAAATCCGGTTTGATAAACAATGGGCAGATAACTGCGCAATAAAAAAGATGAAAAAATTATCAATAATAAAACAAGCTGCCAATCTTTTTTAGAAAAAATAAACCATAAAACCACAAAAGAAAACAAGCCAAAAACATAAAGATAAACCGGGCTAATCACCTCCCATGGCGAAAGGATAAATTTTCCCGTCCGCGCCTGAAAAAGCAATAAAATGGCAATAATAAAAAAAATGAAAAATAAAATGTAAATAGATTTTTTTTTCAGGGTAATTGGCGCGACATCGCGCCGACTGCCTAAAACTTTAAAGGAATTAGAGACCTTAATCTCTTTAAGAAAAAAACTAATGATACTGACCAGTAAAAGAATTAAAAAAACAAATAGCGGCGTAATTTTATATAAAACTATAAAAATTGCTCCGGCGAGACTAATCAAAAAAATCAAGGCAAATAAGCCGAAAATAAATTCAAACTCTTTTTCCAAATCTAAAAAATGCTTTAAAAATTCAGCCAAGAAAAAAGAATTTATTGCCAGCCAAATAACAAAAAATAAAATTCCAATTATTTGGCAATGCCACCAATAAAAATTAACGGTTAAAATTACCAAACTGAAAATAGAAGAAAAAAATATTTTTTGCTTATTGTGATTTTGAAAAATTAAAATTATTTTTTTAAATTTAACCATAAAATAAATTTATTTTATCAAACTAAAATAAATTTTTTCCAACTGGACGATGATTTTTCGCCAATCATATTTTTCCTCAACTTTTTTTCTGCCGGCTAAACCAAATTCTTTCCGTTTATTTTTATCTTGTAATAAAATCGCCAACTTGTCCGCCAAATCTTCGGTTTCGCCGGGCGCGGCCAGTAATCCGGTTTCGCCGTCGTTAATCACTGTCCTTACGCCCGGCAAATCAGAGGCAACTATCGGCTTGGCGCAAGCCATCGCCTCTAATAAAACAATGCCGAATGCCTCTGATTTATCTGTGGAAGGCAGACAAAAAATATCAGCCAAATTATAATATTCGGGCAAATCTTCATTTGAAACTCGACCGGCAAAAACAACATTTTTTGAAACTCCCAAATCTTCCGATAATTTTTTATAGCTATTTTTCAAATCCCCTTCTCCGACAATTAATAATTTTAATTTTTCTTCTTTTTTGAGCAATTTTGCGCCAGCCTGCAATAATTTATCTACGCCTTTAAAATAATGGGCTTTATCCAAGCCGCCGACAAATAAAATAATTTTATTTTCTTTATTTAAATTGTGTTTTACCAAAAGAGACAAATTTTTTTCTTCGGGCTTAAAAATATTTAAATCAGTGCCAAAAGGCATTTCTCTGAATTTATCCGTTTTTTTCTGAAAATAACCGTCAATATTGGAATTTTTAATATAATCAAAAGAAGAACAAATAATTAAATCTGCTTTTTTAATAATTCGCGGAGCGACAAATTTAGTATGAAATTTAAAAAAACTTCCCAGCAATCCCTTTCCTACCACATCCATATGATATTGCAAAACTATTGGTTTTCCAAAAAAATTAATCAATTCCGCCGCGCCGAAAAAAGGATAATGCAAATGAATAAGATCAAACTTTTTTAAATAAAAAGGAAGTTGCGGCAAAAAACCAGCTTTGCCATATTTTATTAATGGCCTTATCCTTACGACTTCAAATTTATTATGGGGTAGCTGGGGTGACGTCATCCCAGCTACCCTGCCACGCAATGTAAAAACCGTCACCTGATGGCCATTCTCTGACAATCCTTTGACTTGCTGAAAGCAGGAATTTCCTATTCCGCCCTGATAAGGAAGAAAACTGCAGACAATGTGGGCTATTTTCATAAATGAATTAAAAATTTAACTAATCGCCAATATAAATTTAAAAATGGGTTGATTAATTTGAATAAAGGATTTTTAAAATCTTCATAATTGCTGTTTATTTTTCCTTTTATATATTTACAAATTTCTTTGTCATTTATTTTTCTCATTTTTTGAACTTCTCTTCTTTTCTTTATTAAAATAGTAAAACTAAAAAAAATATCTTTATAACTTTTCATTTTTAAATTACCCCACCCTTTTAAAAAGCTGTAAATAATCATGCCTATTTCCCAAAAAACCAACAAGGGCAAAATCAAAATCAGCGTGAATATTTCATAATTCTTCAATAGGGTAAAAATTCGGCCGTATTCTAAAAAATAATATTTATCTTTATTGCGGCTGAAAGAATATTTATGAAAAACCTCCGCCCGCGGCGCGTTAATAATTTTATAGCCGGCTAATCTGATTCTCCAGCCTAAATCCACATCTTCGCTGTAAAATAAATTTTCATCAAACAATCCAGCCTCTTCTAATGCTTTTGCTCTGAATAAAACCGCCGCGCCGGAAGCATAACTGATTTCTCTCTCTTCTTGATTTAAATTTTTTATTTGATTAAAATCCTCGCTGAAACCAAAACCTAAAAAATGAATCGCGTTGCCCGAGCTGTTTATTTTATCTTTTTTATCCCAAAATAAAATCATTGGCTGGACTGCCCCTATTTTTTCATCCTTTTCTATTGTTTTAACTAATTCTCCCAGCCAATTCGGCTCAACTGCCGTATCTTGATTTAGCAAAACAAGATAATCAAAACTTTCTTCTAAGGCATATTTTATGCCGATATTATTGCCCTTGGCAAAGCCTTTATTTTTCTGATTTGGGATAAAAACAAATTGGGGGAAATTATTTTTGATGTATTCCGCCGACTTATCCTGAGAATTATTATCCACTAAAATAATTTGGCAAGATTCTTCGGGGTAATCTTGCCTTTTTAAACTGGGTAGTAAATCAAGAAGATATTTTTCTCCATTATAAACAAGTATAATGATCGCGACCTTGGGCATAAAATATAAATTATTAGCTTTCTTTTTTATATTTACATTCTTCTTCTTTTTCATCCAAAGCTATTTTGCGGATAATTTTAGTAATATTCATTTCCATTTTTTCCAACCTGACGAATATTTTAAAAACAATAAAAAATAAAATGAAAACGGAAACATAGACCAATAAATCAACGCCTCTTCCTACCCCCACTATTTTAGCTATTTTGTCGGTAATCTTGGGATAAATCACCGCGGCGGAAACTAAAATCCAAAAAAACAACCAAAAAATAAATTCTTTATTGGTAATTTCTTTTTTTCTATATTTAGAAATTGTCGCCAAAACAACAAAAAAAATAAATAAAATTAAAATAGATTGGATGATTATCATATATTTACCTTGAATTACAAAATAACGGTTTCAATGGAGGCGAATATGTCTTTTTCGCAGACGCGGCGACAAGTCCGCAGCGCGAAAAAGACATATTCGCCTCCAGATTATTCATTTCGTAATTCAAAAATATTTAACGCGAGATTCTGGCCCAAAGCAATTCCCAAACAATTTTAAAGGCGTTTAACGAGCTCTGGCCTTTATTTCTGGAATAAGAAGAATAAAAAATAGTTACCGGAACTTCTTGATATGACAAATTATATTGGGCGATTTTTTGGACAATTTCTGAATTATGAGACATTCTGTCTTGCCTGATATCAATTAATTTCGCCGCTTTTTTTGATAAGGCCCTTAAGCCATTGTGCGCGTCATTAAGTTTTATCCCTGAAATTAAATAATTAAAAAAAATACCCATTTTTAAAACAATCTTTCTCAACCAGGGAGTATTTGACTTGGGGCTTAAAAACCTTGAACCCAAAACTACATCCATACCGTCTTTTAAAATTGGTTTGATTAATTTAGGTATGTCCTCTATCTGGTGCTGGCCGTCAGCGTCAAAATGAATAATTATTTCCGCCCCTCTTTTTAAAGCATACTCCGTTCCCGTCCTTAAACTAGCCCCTTGTCCCCTATTAATCAAATGCTTTAAGACGCAAGCGCCTTCTTTTTCAGCCATTTCCGATGTTTTATCGCCAGATCCGTCATCAACTAATATTATTTCATCAACTTGCTTTTTTACATCCCTTAAAACTGAAGAAATGCTTTTTTCCTCATTATAAGCGGGAATAACAGCGATAATTTTATAATTCTTCATCATATTGATCAATGAATGGCTGAAGAAGAGATTGTTTGGCTTTTACGTCTTCTATTGTTTTTCTTAGTCCTTCTTCCAAAGAAACGAGCGGGAACCAATTTAGTTTATTTTTAGCTTCGGCAATACTTGGCAAGCCAAGAGGAGTCATAAATATAATCGGGTCATTAAAAACAATGTCTGATTCTGCCCCGATAAGACTTATAATTTTTTCCGCCACTTCGAACATTTTATGCTCTTCTTCACTGCCTAAATTTATCGGCGAATTAATTTCAGAATCCATTAATTTGATAAAACCGTCTATCATATCTTTAACATAACAAAGTGAAGTGGAAAATGTTTTATCGCCATAAATAATTAAAGATTTATTATTTAAAGCTTGTAAAACAAAATCAGGAATCATTTGTCCGTCAAATAAAGGCATTCTTGGGCCGTAAGTCCTGAAAACGCGCGCTATTTTTACATCTAAATTATGAACTTCTTGATAAGTAATTGTGCAAGTTTCAGCAAACCTTTTCCCTTCGTCATAACAGCTCCTTGGACCGATAAAATTTACTTTTCCTAAATCATCTTCTTTGAAATATATACTTTTTTTTCTTCTTGGCCCGTAAACCACAGAGGAAGACGCTAAAAAAAATTTAGATTTATATTTCAAGGCTAAATTTAAAACATTGATTATGCCGCAACTATTAGCCATTAACGTGTCAATGCGCAAAGAATCAAAATTTTTAGCCGAAGTCGGGCAAGCTAAATGATAAATTTCTTGGATTCCCTGGACATTAATTTTAAATTTTTTCAATTCCGGCAAGCTATCCAAATCAATCGGCTGATTAATATCATGTTTAATAAATCTAAAATTTGGCAATTGCAAGAGATAGTCAATATTTTCTATGTTGCCGCCGATAAAATTATCAATACAGATAACATTATGGCTTTTAACTAATTCTTCGCAAAGATGGGAGCCGATAAAGCCGGCTCCGCCCGTAACTAAGATATTTTTTTTGCCGGAAATAAGTTTAGTTTTCATAAAGTTTGTAATTAATTATTTATAAATTACTATCCTAATTCTTCTCCCCCATTCTGGCTAATCTTGCGGCTAAAAGGCCTAATAGGGAGCCAATTATTAACGCTATGCCGCCCATTATCAATAAATCTCCATCTCTACCCCACAAAATTAAAGCTATAATAGGTAAAATTCCTATCAATAACCAGAATATTTTTTTTTGTTCTAACAAACTAAGAAAAAATAAAGGCAAGGAAAACAGATAAGCAACAATAAATCCTTCCATGTATTCCGGATGAGGAGGTCCCCAAAAAAATCCTCCGCTTACAGAAAAAAAATGATCATATAATCCACCGAGAGATGGTGTTAGAATTATAGTCAAAATGATAGTAAAGACAAAAGCAATTAGAATTTTTAGAAATTGAGACATAATTTTAAGTTATAAATTACTATCCTAATTCTTCTCCCCTATTCTGGCTAATCTTGCGGCTAAAAGGCCTAAAGACGCGCCGAGGATTAAGAGTATAGCTCCCATAATCAATAATTCCCCGTCTCTTCCCCATAAAATTAAGGCTATCATTGGTAGAATACCTACTAATAACCAAAATATTCTTTTTTGCTCTAATAAGCTAAGAAAAAACAAAGGGAAAGAGAATAAATAAGCGATAACAAATCCTGGAATATATTCTGGGTGCGAAGGACCAAAAAAACCAACACTAACATTGCCAAAAAAATTTTCATACCAGCTTCCACAAAGCGGAGTCAAAATAACAGCCAAGATGATTGTAAGAACAAAAGCGATTAAAATTCTTAAAAAATGAGGCATATTTTTTTAATTAAGGTTATTAATAATATAATTTGCTTGCTCTAATAATAAATCATAAGCATGCTGATTGATTAATCCGCGTTTTAATAAAATTTTTAAACGAATTTTAAATGATTTTAAGATAATTCTAATCTGAATTTCGGAAATTTTTTCTTTTGCTTTGGGATTTTTTATTTTTTCTTTCACCTTCTCTAAATTATTATACCATTTTTGAGCTTTTTTGACATCGCGAATTAAAGAATCCTTGATCTTTTCATTTTTAATCCAGCCTTCTTGATAACAACGCTTGATATCACTTATTAAACTTTCTATGGTAGCAATAATTAAACTTTCTATGGTAGCAATAATTTTAAATTTAATTTCTTTTTCCGAACTATTGCCTGCTTTGTCTTGGACTTGGATTTTAAAAATATGCTCGCCTAAATGATAAAAAAATAAATCAATCTGATTATCTAAAAATTCTTGGCTGTCTAACTGGATAGTGGTTGTGGCAACGCCGGTAAAATCATCAGTAATTTGAAAATCAATTGGAATAATTTCTGAATGTAAATATTCTTTTTCTTCGGGCGAATTAATAATAATTTCCGGGGCTACGGTGTCATCAGGGATTAAATCGCCGATTGGCTCCTCCGGATTATCAGGATTACATTTTATATTAAAATTATCTATTCTGTTCGGAATAACATCAGCGCTAAAAGACTGGCTGGCGCCAATTTCCTGTTCTGTATCAATATAATTAACATCTAATTGGTAACTGCCTTGTTCCAAACCAATAGTCTGAACCTGATATTCTCCTTCCAAAGGATTGGGAATCACTACAAACTCCGCCTCGGCGTCAAAACCAGAATAAAAAGCGCCTTCTATTTCATTAATCGCAATATTTTGCTCAAAATCCTTGCCTATTCTCTTATTGTCGGGAGCGATAACCAAAAAATCAACCGGCGAATAAACTTGAATAATAATATATTCTTCCGGCTGGTCTTGGACCGTAATATCTATCCGTTTATCTAATAAAGTATCAATCACCTCGCTGCTGGAATAAGAGACTAAATTTTTATGATCAATGGGCAAATCTACTGATTTATCAGCTTCAATGGCAATCGCGCTTTTTACCGGCACTGTTTCATCTCCATCAGCCATTATTAATCCGCGGTCGCCTATCCACCAGCCATAATTTTCCGGATAGCCATATTCCCACAAAGGAGCTTGGCTTGGTTTTCGCGGAACCACCCTGATTTTATCAATACCTTCATTTTCAAGCTCGCCATAAATATTTACTATCTCTACTTTGTCATACAATTTATTCAAATTATTTTCTAAATTAAGATTTTCCAAAAATTCATTAACGGGATAATTATTTGGATATGAACGCGATAAGCCGGTGTCTTTGTCCTGCAAATAATCATAAATAGGCAATAATTGCTGGACAGAAAAAATTGGTAAATTTCTGATGTAATCATAAAGATTGTCAAATCCTTTTATTTTGGCTAATTGGTTTAAAAATAATTCTTGGATTGAATCTTTCAATTTCGGCCCCAAATCCCCGCCCTCCCAAGCTAAATAACTTTTCGGCGAGCCAATATGCGGCACAGCCAAAAAAATCATCTGGTCAACGTCATCCTGATACAAATCGCTTTCAATATAATATCTTGCCACCAAACCGCCCATAGAATGAGCCACTAAATCCACTTTATCGCAATCGCAAATTGATTTCACTTCCTTAATTTTATTTTTCAGCAAATAAGCGGTCGTGGTATTGCTTAACATCCAATTATATGGAAAAGAAAAAAGCGTTTCTCCGTCTTTATAGCCGCCGTAAATTTGGAGATTTTCATACAACTGGTCGTAAGTATGGAAAATCGGGTCTAAAACCAATTCGCCATCCACCGCCAATGAGCCCATAATTCCGGGAATTAAAATCACCGGCTCTTTTTTAGTTTCCTCTTTGTAAACCAAAACATTATCATAAGCAACTGTATCTATCTCTTTAGAGCACTACCTATATCGTCATAATCAATCAGTAATTCATCGTCAATATATATTTTTATATTATTATTTTTTACAACAATTTTAAACCTATACCATTTATTTAAAAGATTATAAAAATTAATATTCTTCAAAATCTCATCTTGTCCATTTTCTATTTTAGTAAGAACTAAGTCTTTGGCGCCAATCACAAAAGAACGGAGATTAATCCTGTACATATTATTCTCATCAACATATCTAAACTCAATTGCCTTATCAATTCCTTCAATGCCCATCACCTCTACTTCAAAAATATAATCATCCCAATTTATATCGCCTGCCACGCTCCCTGAATTGCTATCATATCCTTCCACATGCACGATATATTTCCCGTTTTCCACCCGCCAATTTTCTTGACTTCCAGAAACAACTTCCCAGCCATCGGCGTTGCCATCATTAAAATCGTCTTGAAAAAGAACATTTTCAGCGCGACAAACATTGGGAATAAAAAACCAAAAAATTAATGTAAAACAAAAAATTAAAAAATATTTTTTATAAAATGCCTTGGCAACCTCGCGCCAAAACATGGAGTATCTATAAATTATTTTCATAAATTATTAGCTTACCACTCCTTCTATTCCATTCTCGCCGCCCTCCTTGCTATTTTTATCGTAATTTTTAAAGACCCAGTATTTTCCCATAAAAAAATTCCAAAAAAGCAGAA
>VMGY01000026.1 GCA_007378955.1 Parcubacteria group bacterium Athens0714_12
TCATTTTACCGAATTTAATTCACAAATCCAAGAAAAAAAATCTGAAAAAGAGATAAGAAGAATGGCAGGCGGGGTTTCACCTTGCCTGCCTAAAAAATTATTGCCGTTGTTTTGCTCGCCCGCCCCCCTGACGGGCTCGCTTTCAGAATTCTATGAATTTAAAAACACAAAAAAGCAAAATTATTTTTGACAAAATTGAAAGTTTAGCATATGATAAAATATCAATTCCGATTATAATTAGAATTGAAAAATGCACCTTTAAAATCTGAAAAGGAGGTAAGAAAAATGGACGTGATATGGAATTTAACGAGAGCGTGCCCTTGGGACTGTGCAATTTGTTGTGTTTCTGGATTTCATGTTTGCAATACAACCGAATACCTTGTTCAATCGGACGCAAAAGAAAAAGGCGAGGAACTTACTTTGGCTGAAAAATTAGCAGTGTTAAAAATCTTAGTTGATAGAGATTTCGAGATTGATTTTTCCGGTGGCGATCCTCTATATTATGATGAGGATTTTCGGGTAGTGGAACAAGCTACTCGTTGGTTGCCATCTAGAAAAATTGGCGTTAGTATGACGGGTAGTAAAATTACTGACGCCAAACTTGAACTTCTAAAGAAGATTAGCGTAGTAGAGTTTACATTAGATAATCTGCCGGAGATAGAAAATCCTTTCCGTCCTCGCGGATATAACCTCGCGTCAATGGTTGCAATGGAAAAATGTATTGCCGCTGGAATAAAGACAAGAGTAGTTACAGTTCTTTATCTTTCCACAATCACCGAGAAAAATCTTGAAAGCGTGCATCGTTGGCTGTGTGAAAACGGTATTTCGGAATGGGAATTGTTAAGATTTTATCCGGTAGGAAGAGCTACTAAACTTGCAAAATTTACTCCGTCTAATCAAGAATATCTAAAAGCAATGAATTTTTTACGAGGATTACACGGCTTTACAAAGATTTTCTTCCAGCACTCACTCAGAATATTGGAAGGAACCGTAAAATGTCCTGCGGTAGTAGATTCAATCGGCATTCTTCCTGACGGACACGTAGTAGCTTGCGCTTGGGCGATTGATGAAAACTGCTGTCTTTTTAAGGGATTTCGTCTTGGTAAATTGCCGGAAGATGATTTAGATGAAATTCTGGAAAGAGCAGTAAAAATTCCAGATTATTCTGAAAGAACAAAATTCTGCCGAACAATTGCCCATACCCAAAAAGGCAACAAAGGGGAGGTAAAATAATATGAAAATCAATACCATACAATGCAAAACTCTTTTAACCAAAAGCAGGCTACCGGAAGCAGACTACTGTATCAATCCTTATGTTGGTTGTTTGCACGCTTGTGTTTACTGTTATGCCCGTTTCATGAGAAGGTTTACTGGCCATGACGAACCGTGGGGGTATTTTCTTGATGTCAAAATAAATGCTCCTGAAATTTTAGCAAGAGAGTTAACCAGGAAGCCAAAAAGAGGCGTGGTGCTTTTGGGAAGCGTTACTGACGCCTACCAACCAGTTGAGCAGAAGTATCGTCTCACTAGGGCAATTCTGGAAATCTTGCTTCAGCACGATTTTCCAGTTTCTGTTCTGACTAAGTCTAATCTTGTTGTTCGGGATTTAGACCTGTTCAAACAGTTCAGCAAGTGTGAAGTTGGTTTAACTATCACGACAACAGATCAAAAAATTGCCCGTAACTTCGAACCCCATTCTTCTATACCTCAACAAAGGATAAAAGCTCTCGAAATTCTTCATCGGGATGGTATTACCACTTACGCCTTTATCGGACCAATTCTGCCTGAATTGACTGACCTTGAGACCATTTTCGCAGCTATTCAAGGTAAAGTTAATTTTATAATGGCGGAAAGTTTAAACATGAAATGCGGAAACCGGCAAGACATCCAAGATGTTCTAAGGAAAAAATACCCCAGTCATTTGTCACTCTATCAATCGGGATTTGATAAAAAATATTGGGATAAGATTGAAAAGCAACTGCGAGCGTTGAGTAAAAAATTTAACATATCACTGAAGGGTTTCTACCGACATTAAGGAGGATATAGTACATTTAGGCCGCTAACACTTAGGGTTAGCGGCTTTTTTCTTTACAATATTGCTAATATTTTGTATTCTTAAAATAGATATGACTATAAAGCAATTAAGTAAATTTTTAGTGAAAGCTAAAATTAACACCTATACTTCAAGTGGAGAGGGGGGAGAGAAAGTTCTTCCCGATGGGAGTAAAGAATTTGAATTTATAGAAGGAAAATTCAAATACAGAGATAGATATTTTGGGTTAAATTTTTTCGTTGGCGAGGAAATTGTTTGGGAAAGTGGAAAAATAGTTTGGGGTATGAATTATTACGGAAAAATTATCTCTCAAATCGTCTCTCCGAGGCAAATTTATCAATTTCTTCAAGAGACGTTGAAAAGAATTACAGAAAACAAACCATTCAGAGGACCTTACAGATTTAAAAAAGATAATTTTAAATATTTTAATAAAATAAAGGGAATGGTAGAAAAATTTGAAGGAGAGGAAATGATTTTCCATAAAGGAATATCGGTATATAAATTGATTTATCATGGTGGAATAATAAAAGAAAAATAATTTTGCTTTTTTGTGTTTTTAAATTCATAGAATTCTGAAAGCGAGCCCGCCAGAGGGGCGGGCGAGCAAAACAACGGCAACAATTTTTTAGGCAGGCAAGGTGAAACCCCGCCTGCCATTCTTCTTATCTCTTTTTCAGATTTTTTTTCTTGGATTTGTGAATTAAATTCGGTAAAATGAAGATAATATTGCGAACTTCCGATTTTTTCGGAAAATCGGAAGTTCGTATCGTATTTATTAGCTCCCGATAAAAAACACTTTTACGCAAAAAAGTGTTTTTTTATAATTTTTTATTTATAGAGCGTCTAGATCTATGGTTTGATCCGTGCGGATTTGCGAAACGAATTCCGGAATATGGGAAACCATCAGACTGACACCCTCATAGGCGTCCAGGGCATTGGCGATAATCGGCAAGTGCCTGAAATTAATATGGTTGGTCGGCTCGTCCAAGATGAGCAATCCGGGGGCCATTAGTACCAGGCGGCAAAAAGATAAGAGCCCTTTCTGGCCTTCGGAAAGCGCGGCGATGGGATGGTCCAGCAATTTTCCGTCCAGCAAAAAGCCGGCGGCAGTGGCGCGTAAATTATGCTCGTCATATTTTTCCATAACTTCTTTCAGTGTGTCATACGCTTTTTGTTCAAAATTAAAATTGGAAAAATCCTGTTTGTAATAACCGATTTTAACGCTTTTGGCGACAGTAAAATCTTTTCCTTGGCCGGAAGCGATTTTTTCCAGCATCGTGGATTTGCCGATGCCGTTCGGACCCGAAATCAAGACATGGGTATTTTTACGCAATACCATTTCCACTTCCTTGCTCACCATGCCGTGGGAACGAAAGGCGGAAAATGATGAAAATTCCACAACCTTGCCGTCAAAAAATTTGTCAAAGCTTTGGGTCGGGATGAAAAATTTGCGGATGGTTTTGTCCTCCTGGCGCACGGAAACAATATTTTCTTCAGCAGTTTCAGCCGCCTCGCGCATCCTTTTCGCTACAGAGCGGAGCTTGCCGCCTTTATGGGCAAAGACTTCAGCCTGCGCTTTTTTTTCTTTAATTTGTATCTGCATGCGCGCGTTCTGCGAATTTTCGCGCTCAATGCGGTTTTTAATTTCTTCCACCACATCAAAATAGTTGCCGTTGTACTGCTCAACTTTTTTGGTAAATATGTCTAAGTATAAGACGCCGTCGGAAAAAGCGTTTAAAAAGTCGGCGTCGTGGGAAATAACCAAAACGGTTTTTTCATACATCATTAAAAATCCGGTCAAATGTTCAATGCCAGCCTGGTCTAAATTATTAGTCGGTTCGTCGAGCAATAAAATGTCGGGGTTTTGGATTAACGCGTGAGCAAGCAGCAGCCTAGCCTGTTGGCCGCCGGAAAGCTCTCCGACTTTTTTATCTAAAGGCAAATTAACATTTACCACTTCAAATATGTCTTTAATTAATTTATCCAGATTATATTTTTTTTCTTTAAAGGCCATGGCAAAATAATTCCGTACGGACAATTCGGCTATTTCTTTCGGCATTACCTGTCTGGCAATGGCGATACTGGCGTCCTTGAGCGCGCGATTGATTTGTCCTTCTTGAGGCGCGATTTCTCCGGTTATCATTTTAAATAAAGTGGATTTGCCAGCGCCATTTTGTCCCATTAAAGTTATTCGGCTGCCGGCGCGCACACTAAAATTAACCTCGTTTAAAATGGGCTTGTTGTGGTTAAACTCAAAACTCACGCCGGAGAAGCTTAAAATTATGTTGTCATTAACCATATATTTTTTGATAAAAAATCACCCCGCGCTCGGGGCGAATTTATATTGAGATGGTTACAAAACTCATTTCTGCTGCAATTTTATCTTTTCAGCTGCGATTTCGTCAGCCAGCGTAAAAAGATTTTCACCGTAGCTTTGCTACGTTTCAAATCTTTTTACTTGTCTTCCTTGTCTCGCCCGAAAATCTAAAATTTCGCCAGACAGAGAAGGTCGCTAAAAAAACGGAGTCGGTAGTCTTACGGAAGTCCAACTTCCGCCTTCGCAATAAAAATTATTTTACGAATAAAAAACAACGGCAATGCCCTTGTTTTTTTATTTCTTTTTTATGAAAAACGCAAGGGCAAATATTTTTTTCATCTGCTTTTTTATTTCCTTTTATGCGGCGGCAAGGGCAATATCTTTCGCCATACTTTTTCTCCCGCTCCGTCAAAGATTTAATTAATTGCTCGGCTATTTTCTTGTCAGGATTCAAATGAAAGCCATTCAGCTCGGCGTAATTTTGGCATTCCTCAGACAATTTTTTAATATTGTTATTTTTCGTCATTAATAATAGAGTTAATAGCTTCTAAAATAATTTCTTTAGGTTGAACCCCGCTTAGTTTTTTGATTATTTTGCCGTTTTTGAATAAAGCGATGGTGGGCAAAAGATCTATCATAAAAACAGCGGAGATTAAAGGATTTTCATCAACATTAAGTTTTCCCGCTTTTATTTTTTCCTTGAGCTCTTCGGCGATTTCTTCAATGATTGGCGCGAGCATTTGGCAGGGCACGCACCAGCTGGCCCAAAAATCGACTAAAACAAGTTTTTCGTTTTTTAAAACTTCTTCTGAAAAATTTCGGTCGGTTAAAATCAGTTTTGGCATAAGAAATAAAATGATTTATATTTATTATCTATTTAATCAATAAAAGAGCATATTGTCAAAGCTTGATGATTGTTATGGCGAATCGTGATTTTTTGTTGACTTTTTAAAAATTTGTTGTATTATAATAATAGATTTGAGGATTTCTATATTATTGCAAAAACATTAATATCGCGCGCAACTCTCGCTTTGCCAGAGTTGCTTTTTAATCTAATAAGCCATTTGTCCTAATTTTGAAATTTAGATTATAATAAATATATGCTTATTGATGACGTTAGTATCGCTATAGCTGCCGGAGACGGCGGCCAAGGAGCGGTAAATTTTAATAAAAATATGATGAGCCTTGGTCCATCCGGAGGCAGCGGCGGAAAAGGTGGCAGTATTTATTTTGAAGGCGTTAATGATCTTAACGCGCTAAGGCAGTTTCGTTTTAAAAAAAATGTAAAAGCCGCGAATGGCAAAAATGGCAAAGGCCAATTTGTTGACGGCAAAACCGGCGAAGATTTAATTTTAAAAATTCCTATCGGTACGGTTGTCCATAATCTTGAAACTGGCAAAAAACAAGAAATTACCGCCATCGGCGAGCGCGTGCTTATAGTTAAAGGCGGCAAGGGCGGCAAGGGAAATTTTCTTTTTCGGTCTTCAAGAAATACCAGCCCCGCGCAGTTTCAAAAAGGCTTGCCCGGAGAAAAATTAAATTTGCGATTAGAATTGAAACTTATTGCTGATATTGGCTTGATTGGTTTTCCAAATGTCGGCAAATCAAGTTTGTTGAATGAACTGACTAATGCTAAAAGCAAAATTGCCAATTATCCGTTTACAACCTTGGAGCCAAGCTTGGGCGTGTATTACGAATTAATTTTAGCTGATATTCCCGGATTAATTGAAGGCGCTTCGCGTGGCAAAGGGCTGGGAATAAAATTTTTGCGTCATATTGAAAGGACAAAAATATTATTCCATTTGATTTCCGCTGAATCCGTTGAGCCGGCAAAAGAATATTCCATTATCCGAAAAGAACTTGAAAAATATAACAAAGAGTTATTAGAAAAAAAATCATACTTATTCCTTTCAAAAAGCGATATGGTCAGTCCGGTTGAATTAAAAAAGAAGTTAGCTATTTTGAAAAAAATAAATTCTTCAGCAATGTTGATTTCTATCTATGATTTTGACAGCATTAAAAAAGTTAAGGATGTTCTTAATGATATTGCCAAGGAAAAATACGTGAAGAAATAAATTAAAAAATCAGAGAAAAATGTCAAGGTTCAACCTGTTCAAGTCCACGAACATAATTGACACTTAATTAATTCTAATTTGTGAGGTTTTAAATTAATTTTTCGAGTTTGATCTTGATTTAATTTAGCGTCGA
>VMGY01000027.1 GCA_007378955.1 Parcubacteria group bacterium Athens0714_12
TGCATAGATTGTATAGAGTTAATTTTAGCTCTATACCTTAATTCATCCAGCCGCATAGTCAATCCTTTCTAGTGTCAAGTGTATCATGAACGAGTGCACTGACTTGACATAATTTAAAAAGCAACCTAAAATTTAGCTTAAATTTAATTACTAACTAAAACATATGCCTAAAGAAACAAACCTCTCCAGAAAAACCAAAACCGAACTCTTGGAATCTTATGATTCTCTCTTGCGAAAATACGAAGAATTAAAAATGGCTTCAAAATTAATTCAGGAACCGCAAAACGTGGAATTATTGGCAAAAGCCAAAGATTATACTTCGGAAAACATTTTTAAATCTGTTTCAGATTTGAAAATCACTTTTACCAATAATTTAAACGAACTGGCCGAAAAATTTGCCGCGGAATCAAAAAAATTCTCCGAACTGCGGCAAGCCATTGAATTATTAAAGAAAAAATTAGAAGTTTCTTACAATATTCAAATAGCCGCTGATACTTTGGAAAATTTGATTTCTCAGCATGAAACTAAAAAAAGAGAATTAGAATTAGAAATAGAAAACAAAAAAAGAGACCATTTGAGAGAGCAGGAAGAGTATGAATACAACGCCAAACTGAAACAACAGAGAGAGCAAAATTTATACGAAGAAAAAGTTAAGACAAAAAATAAACAATTAGAAGAACGCGAGTTGAATATCAAAAATCAAGAGCAAGAATTTAATAAACTTAAACTAGAAACGGAAGCTTTTCCTCAAAAATTAAATCGGGAAATAGAACTGAAGGAAAAAGAATTGGCGATAAAATTGCAATCCGAGTTTAAAATTGAAAAAGAGATGATTAAAAAAGACTGGGAATCAGATAAAAAATTATTGGAAATTCAAAATCAAAATCTTGAAGATATAATCAAAAAACAGAACAACGAAATAACTATCTTGCGGCAAGAAACTGAAAGAGCTAATAAAAAGGCGCAGGAAATGGCAATTAAAATTATTGAGAGTTCGTCCGTCAAAACAAAAACAGAAGAACAACAAACAAAATGAGATGGTTACAAAACTTTTTCGCCGCGAATTTTAGTTAGAGGAGATTAGAGGAGACCTGCTCTCCTCTATATTTCGTATAGCCATTGTTAGCTAAACAAACTGTCTAAAAACTGTCATTTTAAGTGTTAGTAAAAATCGTTTAACAGCTAAAATGACTAAATTTAAAGGATTTTTTCTCCATCTTTACTAAAGCTTCGACAAACAAGTCGGTTGAAATAATAAAATAGTAGTTTTTTAAGTTCTTGAGTAGTCTATAAATACGTTTAAGAATAAAAAAATTTGACTTATTTTTATCTAAAATTATCCTCAGTTAAATTGGCTTGACGCAAAATTGATTTAAAAGTTCCAAAAGGGATTTTTTTTGCCGGCCGGAACAATCACGGTTAATAAACCTACTGAAAAATAATTTTATATCACACCGCCGGCCAACTGCCCGCAAGCGGCTTTTATTTCTTTCCCAAACCTATAGCGCTCGGTCGCGCTGATACCTTTTTTCTCCAATACTTCCTTGAATTTTTTAATTCTTTCTTTACTTGACGGCTTAAATATTCCGGTCGGGTTATATAAAATTAAATTTACCAGATATAAATGCTTTTGAGTTATTAATTTCGCCAGCTTTTCTGCGTCTTGAATTGAATCATTCACCTTGTCCATCATCATATATTCAACCATCACTCTCCGTTTTGTTTTCTTTAAATAATTCTCAATTGCTTTGAATATTTTTTCAATCGGATATTTTTTATTCGCGGGGATTATTTTTGAGCGCGATTCATTATCTACTGAATGCAAAGAGACGGCTAAATTGATTTGAAGTTTTTCTTCCGCCATTTTTTCAATTCCTTCCGTTATGCCGATGGTTGAAATTGAAATATGCCTCGCGCCAAGGCCGAAACAATCTTTATCGTTTAAAATTTTTATTGCTTCAAAAACATTTTCATAATTCAAAAACGGCTCCCCCATTCCCATAAAAACTATATTCGTGATTTTCGCTTTTTCCTTTTTTAAATAACGGGCAAAAAGAAGAACTTGCTCAATTATTTCCATTGGTTCTAAATTTCTTTTAAATCCTATTTTGCCCGTGGCGCAAAATTTACAGCCTAAAGGACAGCCGACTTGAGAAGAAACGCAGACTGTATTGCGATTACTGTTGCCATATCTCATCAGCACGGATTCAATTTTTAAATTATCATCCAAAATAATCAGCGCCTTGGCTGTTTTCTTATCATCTGAAATAATAATTTTATTATTTATTGATAAAGGGCATTCTTTATCAAGTTTTTCGCGCAAAGCCAGCGGCAAAATTTTTGCTTCGCGCCAATTTTCAATCAAGTCCCGATAAACAAGTTTTTCTATTTGCTTTTGCCGATAAGCCGGCTCTGATTTTAAAATTTTATTTAAATCGGCTAAATTCATATTTGTCATTATATTATAAATAAAAAATGGCAGTTTATTTAAAATGTCAAGGTTGTGCACTCGTTCATGATACACTTGACACTAGAAAGGATTGACTATGCGGCTGGATGAATTAAGGTATAGAGCTAAAATTAACTCTATACAATCTATGCA
>VMGY01000014.1 GCA_007378955.1 Parcubacteria group bacterium Athens0714_12
ATTTTATTTCTTTAATATTTATATATAAATATTTTTTTGATTTTAATTTTTAACGTAAATTACAGCTTACTCCTTTGCTATAAATTACGCAAGTTTTTTATTAGTATTAATTATAATAAATTTTTTTTATTTTAGCAAGAGCTAAAAACGCGGCTAATAAAAAAATCTGTGACAAAACTGTGGATAAGTGCCAATTTTTCGCTCTATAAACAATTGGGCTTGACTTATTTTTATTTATGTTATAAGATATTATCGGTTCTTGATTAAAAATATAAATTACGGAAAGGCGCGGCAAAGGCAAGAGATTGCGAGTTTTCTTCCAGCGAGAAAACTCTGAATTCAGCACTTACCTGTAATCTTTTGCCTTTTAATGCCGCGCCTTTCTGATAAAATTAATTGTTCTTTATAAAAAACTCCTCCCCTCCCTTCCCCCAAAAGGAAAAGGAGTAGGGCCGAAATGTTAATTAATAATTTCGGCCCTTTTTTATTTGCTAAAATACCAGTTTAAAACTTTTTTGGCGACAGGCAAGGCGACTGAACTGCCATCGCCGCCATTTTCCACTAAAACAGTAATCACTATTTCCGGGTCTTCATAAGGAGCAAAACAAGTGAACCAAGCATGAGTTTCTTTGTCTCCGCCCACTTCCGCGGTGCCTGTTTTTCCCGCCGCTTCAACAGGCAAATCCGCTAAAGCCCTGGCGCTGCCGGAAAGAACCGCCTCTCTTAATCCCTTTTTCACTAAATTAATATTTTCAGGGCTGATAAAATTTTCTCTGATAATTTCCGGCTTGATTTCTAAACTTTCTTTAAAATTTTCAGAAGATAAAAAATCGTTTTCTTGAGAACCAATAATTTCTTTAACTAAATGCGGCTTATAATAAATGCCGCCATTAGCGATAATCGCCGTAAAATTAGCCACTTGCAAAGGAGTAACCAAAAGGTCTCCCTGCCCGATGCTTAAATGATAAGTATCGCCGATATACCAGACTTCATTTTTTGTTTCTTCTTTCCATTCCTCGGTGGGCAAAAAACCCGAAGCTTCATTTGGCAAATCAATGCCTGTTTTTTCGCTTAAGCCGAATAATTGGGCGTATTTTCTGATATTTTCCAATCCCAATCCTTTGAAATCCTGATAACCGCCGCCAAGATAATAAAAAAATGTATTCACTGATTCTGCCAATGCCTTGGTAACATCAGTCAGCCCATGGCCGCCGGCTTTCCAATCGCCATAAAACCACTTGCCTATTCTTATGCCGCCAGTGCTGTGGATTTTTGTTTTAACGTCAATAATGCCTTCTTGCAAAGCGGCGCTGGCAATGACTAATTTGACCGTAGAACCTGAAGGATACTCGCCTGAAATGGCTCTAAAAAGAAAAGGATTGTTTTTATCTTCTTTTAATTTTTGATAATCCTCTTGTGAAATTCCTTTGGCGAAATCATTGCTGTCAAAATCCGGCTGGGAAACTAAAGCTAAGATTTCTCCATTCTTGGGATTTAAAGCCACGGCCGTTGCTTTCTTATTAGGATATTTTTCTTTTAAAGCAGAAGCTAATTCTTTCTGTAATCCTGAATCAATAGTTAAAACAAGATTTTTTCCGCTCTTTGCCGGCAAAGTGGAAACAATTCTTTCTTCTTTACCTAAAGAATCAACTTCTATCTGCTTTTTTCCGTCTTCTCCCTTTAATAAATTTTCATAAAAAAATTCTAATCCTGTTTTGCCAAGGCGATCATTGAATAAATATTGGCCTTTTTTTGCTTCTAATTCTTTGGGGCTGATTTTGCTTAAATAGCCAAGAAGATGAGAAAATTCATTTCCATCAAGATATTCTCTTCTGGTTTCCGTATTTAAAACCACGCCCCGCAGAAATTGGCTTTTAATTTTTAAAAGAAGGGCTGTTTTATAATCTAAATTATCTTCAATTAAAACCGGCTGATACGAATAGGAAGGAATGTCTTGTATTAAATTTTCTATGTCGCTTCGCGGCTTTTCTAAAATTTGGGAAAGTTTATTTAGAATTTCCTGGCGGGAAAAATTGGAATTTTCTTTGTTTTCCTTGGGCAAATCTCCCGGAATAATATATAAAGAAAAACGGGGAATATTTTTGACTAATGGCTCTTTATTTCTGTCATAAATAATTCCCCTATTTGCTTTGGTAAATTGGATTCTTAGCCTGTTTCCTTCGGCGGTGTTCCGATAATAATCCCCTTTGGCAATCTGTAAATAAAAAGAATAAAAAAATAAAATTGTAATTCCAAAAATTATCAAGGCGAATAATTTATTGATGTCCTTTTTTTCAATAACCGGCTTTAAATATTCTATATTAAAATTAAAAGGAAAGACATCTCCTTCAAATCTATTTTTGGAGTAATTATTGATTTCATTGTTTTTTATTTTGTCTATTTGGATAATAAAAGGGTCTTTCATGGGATAACTTACAACTTACAACTTGGGCTTGGCAAGAAAAAACAAAAATAAAATAAACAGCGAATTGATAACTAATTGCCAGCCGAAATTTAAAAAATATATTTTATCTAAAATAGGACTGAAATTAATAATTCTCGTGAAATAGAAAAACTGGCTGGCAATGAGCAAAAAAATATTATAAAAAGAAACGCCGATTAAACTTAAAATAATAATGGAGGTAAAAGAATAATGGCTGAAAAAATTTTTAACTAAAAAATTAATTATAAAAACTGAAAAAATTAAATCCAAAATGAAAACGCCAAAAGGAAAAAAGCTGAATAAGTCCAAAAATAATCCTCCGATCAGCGCCCAAAGCAAAGCCAAACGATAATTTTTAACGGATAAAAAAATAATCGCGCCTAAAATTAAATTAAGGCGGCTTAAATATTCCCAGTTGGAAAAAAAGCTTGTTTGCAAGATAATTAAAAAAAAGATAAGCAAAACGCTGGCGGCGATATTAATTATTTTCATACGGAATTAAAATGCTGACGATTTGCAAATTATCAAAATCAATCAAAGGGTCTAAAATCGCTTTTTGAAAAAAATCGCCTGGATTAAATTTGATTTCTCTGATTTTGCCGATAGCCAATCCCTTAGGAATTAAAGATTCTAAACCGGAAGTAACCGCCAAATCGCCTGGCTCTATTTTTTTATCCGGCAAGATAAAATCCATTACTAAACTTAACTGATGCTCTCCTTTGACTATTCCTTCCGCGTCATTTCCCGCGGAAGCGGCAATCATGCTTTGGTTGTCTAAAATTATATTTAAATACGAAATATCTTTTTCAACTTTAATAATTTTCCCCGCCAAAAACCCTTGATTAACTATCGCCGGATAACCTTCTTTTATTCCATCGTCAGCGCCTTTATCTAAAATTAAATTTCCCAAAACAAAAGGATCAACGGAAGTTTTGCCGACAACTCGGCTTAAAACATAGTTATAGTCTTTCTTTTTTAAAAAATCCATCTGCTCCGCCAAAATTTTATTTTCTTCTCGGCTGATTTTCAAATCTTTATTCTCTAATAAGAGCTCTTGGTTTATTTTTTTTAAATTATCGTTTTCTTCCATTAATTCTTTTTTTGAAGAAAAAAACTCAAAAAAATTTTTAATTTTAAGGCTGCGGCTGAAAAAATTTCTCTGAAAAAAAATAAAAGGCGCTCGGAAAAAACCCGACAAATTAATATAATGAAAAAAAATTAGTAGCAATACTACTAATATCAAAAACAAAACTTTTCTAAACGATGTTTTCATATAATTCCTTTGAATTGCGAAATAACGGTTTCAAGGAGAGCAGATATGTCTTTTTTGCAGACGCGGCGATAAGTCCGCAGCGCAAAAAAGACATATCTGCTCCCCCGATTATTCATTTCGTAATTCAAAGTAATTTATAATTATTCTTTGGTTGAAGGGCTTAAAAGGTATTTTAAATTTTCCAAATCTTCCAAAACTATGCCCGCGCCTCTCGCCACCGCGGTTAAAGGGTCGTCAATAACATGCACGGGAATTTTTATTTCTTTATGGATTAATTTATCCAAACCTTTTAACAAAGCGCCGCCGCCGCTTAAAATAATCCCTCTTTCGTAAATATCCGCCACTAATTCAGGGGGGGTTATTTCGATGGTGTCTTTTATTGTTTCCACTATTGTTTTAACGGATTTTTTTAACGCTTCTCTCACGTCTTCATCGGAAATAATAATTTCTTTGGGCAGGCCGGTAATCAAGTCCCTTCCTCTCACTTTCAAATCCAAAGGTTTTGGAAACGGATAAGCGGAGCCAATTTTTATTTTTATTTCTTCAGCCGTTGTCTCGCCTAAAAGAAGGCTGAACTTTTCCCGGCAAAAATCAATAATATTTTTATTTAAAGCTTTGCCCGCAATCGGCAAAGATTTCCAATTAACAATGCCGCCTAAAGAAATAACCGCTATTTCCGTTAAGCCGCCGCCAATATCAACTAATAAATTGCCGATTGGCTCATGGACAGGCAATCTCGCGCCGATTGCCGCCGCCATTGGCTCGCTGATTAAAAAAACATCTCTCGCGCCCGCCTGCAAGGCGGCGTCTTCCACCGCTTTTTTTTCCACCTCGGTTATTTCCAAAGGAATGCCGATCACGACTCTCGGCCTTCCCGCGATGCCAAAATTTTCTTTATGAACTTTTTCAATAAAATATCTTAACATTCTTTCGGTCACTTCAAAATCTTTAACCACGCCTTCGTCCAAAGGGCTGCTCGCGATAATATGCGAAGGAGTTTTTCCTAACATTTTTTTAGCGTCTTCTCCCACAGCCAAGACTTGGTCAGTCCGGATATTAATCGCCACGACCGAAGATTCGTTAATAATAATTCCCTTGTCTTGGACATAAACTAAAGTATTGACTGTGCCCAAGTCAATACCCATATCTCTGGAAAAGCGTCTGAAAAATTTTTTGAACATAAGGGAATAATTTTCAATTATCAATATTTCAAATTTTTTTAATCACTTCCTCTAAACTTAATAACTTAACCTCTTTTTTATCGCGTTCTTTAAATTCAACCTTATCGCCTGTTTTCTCGCTGACTATTAATCTAACGGGAATACCTATTAAATCAGAGTCTTTTAATTTAATTCCCGGACTAATCTTTCGTTCATCATATAATACTTCAATCTTTTCTTTCTGTAAAGTTTGGTATATTTTATCAGCTTTTTCTTTTATTTTATCGTCTTTTTCCTGGCTTTTGCTAATTAAAATCAAATGGACATCAAAAGGCGATACATTTTTATTCCAAACAATTCCTTCTGAATCATGGAGAGCTTCTACGATAGTCGCCATCAGCCTGCCCAAGCCAATGCCGTAACAACCCATAATCAAAGGTTTTTGTTTGCCGTCTTGAGTTACAAAATTTGCTTTCATTTTTTGGCTGTAAGTAACTCCCAATTTAAAAATATGTCCGCTCTCAATGCTGCTTTTCTTAATTAATTTTCCTTTGCAATTCGGACAATTTTTATATTTATCTCCGACTTCAAGATTAGCGCCGAATCCGCATTTCTGGCAAATTATAATTTTATCCTCGCCTGTTTCAGATAAAACCATAAATTCATGCGATTCTTTGCCGCCGATGGTTCCCGAAGAAGCTTCCACCATTATTGACTCCAAGCCGCACAATTTAAAAATATTTTTATAAGCTATTTGAACTTCTTTATAATATCTGTCTAAATCTTTTTGGTCGGCATGAAAACTGTATAAATCTTTCATCGCGAACTCTCTTGTTCTTAACAAACCAGATGTCGCCCTCATTTCATTTCTAAATTTAGTCTGAATTTGATAAAGGGCTAAAGGCAATTCTTTATACGATTTAATAAATTTTCTGGCCAAATAAGTAATCACTTCTTCATGCGTTGAACCTAAGGCCAATTCTTTCTTGTGCCTGTCTTCAACTTTAAATAAAGGCGGATCAATGGCGTCCCACCGGCCTGTTTCCAGCCATAATTCTTTAGGTGAAAGAGTTGGCAGAAAAACTTCCTGTCCGCCAATTTTATTTATTTCTTGCCTGATAATCTCAGCTATTTTTTGATGCGCTCTCCAACCTAAAGGCAAAAAACTCCAAATACCTGAAGCAAGTTGGTCAATAAAACCGGCTTGGGTTAATAATTTGTGGCTGATAGAAACCGCTTCTTTTGGCGGCTGTTTTTGCGTTGAAGGAAAAAGTTTGGACTGAAGCATATTTTTTAAGTTATTAAATTTTTAATTCTTTCTGCCTCTCCTTGAATCAATTCATTATCGTATTCTCCCGAATGCGCCGTCTGCCCTTCATAGCTCGCTTTTTTCTGGTCTAAATGCAAATTGAAAATTAATTGTCCGCCTTGCCCTTCTTCAATGTATAAATGAAAACGAGGATAAAAATAACTGCTCAATCTGCGCGCGTAACTTGTTTTCCCGCTCATCCGATCGCGAATTTCCGCGTAACCGCATTGCCTTAAAACATTTCTCAAATTTTCTTTCAAGGCTTTATTAAAAATAATTTTCATATTTTTTAAGTATATCAAAAAATAATTAAAAAATAAAGTTGACACTTATTTAAAAATATGATATCTTAATTTCAACTAAAAACTTGTTCCTTAAATCAACATTAATTAAAATAATGTAAAAAATGAAAAGACGGAAGGGGATGAAATAGATGCCAAAAATATTGGTAATAGAAGATATTAAAAAATGGCAGGATATGATTGCCGGGCATCTTGCGGAAGAATTTGGACAAAACTTGATTCTTAAACAAGCATGGACAATAAAGGAAGCAAAAACCTTACTGCAAGATTCAGGGTTTGATATAATCGCCCTGGATGGCTGTATGGCGAAAACAAACAAGCTAAACACGCTTCTTCTTCTTCGCCGGATTAAAAAACATCATAGCTGTCCGATAATCGCAATATCTTCCCATAAAAAGTATCGTCAAATTCTTCTTGAAAATGGCTGTACTTACGCTTGTAAAAAATGGCACTTGTCGCATCTTATGAAAAAAATTTTAAAAGGGAGCAATTAACTCCCTTTTTTTATTTTCCGATGTTATAATAAAATTATGGCTATCATAAAAGGCAAAGTATTTGTAATAACAAAACGGCTTTGGACGGAGCAAGACTTGTTTGATTTTGGCGATCATACCATTTTAATAGTTAAAAACACCACACCGGACATAACTATTGTTATTAATAAAGTAGAAGTAATCGTAACGGAAGTTGAAAATTTGCTTTGCCACGCCGCGATTATTTGCCGAGAATACAATAAGCCACTTTTAATGGGAATAAAAAACGCGACTAAAAAATTTAAAACCGGCGATGAAGTGATTATCAATTTAGAAAATAAAACAATAATAAATGTTGGACTTGCTTAAATATACATATCTTTTTGATATCAAAAAAATTAGAGAAAGTATTGAAAAGTTGTGGCAAAGATATCAAAAAATACTTAATGATGAAAACTCTACCGCTGAGGATTTATACGAAGCAAGAGTTATTTTATATATTTTAGGCTATTTTTACCCTGAGAAATTCGCTTTAGAGGCGATAGAAAGAAGAATTCAATATATTGAGCCGAAAATTACCTTGGAAAATTTTTTAAAAATAGTTGACTCTGAAAAGGATTGTAATAAATACAACGAAATATTCAACAAGCTTCGCGATTTTTATTTGATAATTAAAGATATAAAAAATAGAAAACAAAACGGTTCTTATCTTGACGAAGAAAGATTTAATAAAATTTTTACTAAAAAAACAGGAATAATAAACCGCCATCCTTTAGACAATTAAAAACTGTATTTACAAATATTTTTATCTATAAAAATATTTTTTTATTCTAAGCTACCCGCCGATGATTTTTTGCCAAATTTTTCCGCCAAAGCGGACGAAGTCGCGATAGGTAACCAAAAACATCAAAAAAATTAAAAAAATAAAACCGACATTATGGATAACCGCCTCCACTCTTTGGTTAACCGGCTTGCCTCTTATTTTTTCTAAAATCAAAAACAAAACTCTTCCTCCATCTAAAGCGGGAAAGGGCAAAAAATTAATAATTCCCAAATTAATAGAAATCAAGGCCGCGAACTGCAAAATATAGACAAAGCCCATTTCAACCATCGTATGCGTCATTACCGCCACTCCCACCGGCCCCGAAACTTCAGAAATTAAAGTTCCTTGAAAAAATAATTTCTTGAATAGAAAAAATAAAACAATGATTATTTGCAAAGTTAAATTAAAAGTCGCTTTTAATCCGCCCCATAAAGCTAGATACCAAGGGAAAGAAACAATGCCGGTTTTTGCCAAAGCCACGCCAATCACATTTCTGCCATCATCTTCCTGGGTGGTGGAAATTTCTTTATCTAATTCCCGCCCGCCTCTTTCAACTTTAATTATTACTGATTTTTTGCTTTCAATATAATTTTGAACATCTTTTATTTCTTCAAATTCTTGATTGTCAATGCTTAATAAAGCGTCTCCCATTTTTAATCCCGCTTCTTGGGCGGGATAATTTTCCGCGACTTCCACGATGCTTATTTTTTCATCTCTGACTTTGGCGTAGCCGGGCAAATCATCGGTGGACAAAGGAATGCCGATTAAAAAACCGATGGAAAGCAAAACCACGGCCAGAAGAAAATTCATTACTACGCCGTTGGATAAAATCAAACAGCGCTGCCAAATTTTTTTATTGGCGAAAGAATCAGGGTCGTCCTTGTCTTCTCCGCTTTCGCCTTTAATCTTCACAAAGCCGCCGAAAGGAATCCAATTTAAAGAATAAGTGGTCTCCCCTTTTTTAATGCCAAAAATTTCATGGACAAGAACCAAAACGCTTAAAATAATAATAAAAGTGACGATAGTCAAAAACATAAAAAATTATAAATCCTAATGTCTAATGACATCTTTTTTGACATTTAATCATTTGACATTTGAATTTTTATTAAAAATTAGAAATTTTATTATATCGTCATTATCTCCTTTTCTTTTTTCTCGCCGATGCCTTTTATTTCTTCATTATATTTATGGGTAATTTTATCCAATTCCTCTATCAATTTAAATTTATCGTCTTCTGAAACTTCTTTTTCTTTAAATTTATTCACAATTTCTTCTTTAATCTTGTCCCTTAAATTGCGGATCTCTATTCTATTTTGTTCTAATTTTTGATGTAAAATTTTAATTAAATTTTTTCTATTTTCTTCGGTTAAAGAAGGCAAATTAATCCTGATTATATTTCCTTCCGTATTCGGAGAAAGGTTTAAATTTGATTGTGAAATGGATTTTTCCACTTCTTTAATGATGTTTTTATCCCAAAGCTGAATCATAATCGTCCTTGTTTCAGGTATTGTAATGCCTGCTAATTGCTTAAGAGGAGTTTTTGAACCGTAAGCCTCAACTAAAATATTTTCCACTAAAGCGGGAGTTGCTCTTGAAGTTCTTAAAGTTAAAAGCTCTTTTTTTAAATGCTCAATAATTTTCTGAAAGTTTGGTTTGTGATTTTCAATTAATGAAAGCATAATTTATATTGTTAAATTATTAAATCGCGTTATGGATTAGAAAATACATGAAAGGCGTCATTGCGAAGGAGCGACCAGCAGGGAGCGACTGCGGCAATCCCGTTGTTTACCTGCGGGATTGCTTCCTACCTGCCGGCAGGCAGGCTTCGCTCTTTTTGGTCGCTCAGGATGATTCGCCGAGGCGAATCATTTTATTTTTGCCACTCCTAAATAAATTACATCTGGATTGTAATTATCTACGGCCAAATAAAACGGCGCCCGGTCGCTGGGCAAAGAAATTGTCTTCCATGTCTTCCCTTTGTCAATAGTTTTAAACAGCGCTTCTTTGGTTCCATAATAAATCTCATTGGCGTCAAAAGGATTAATCGCTAAACAAAGAATGTCAACTTTTCCCGGCAAAGTAAGCAAATTAATTTCCTGCCAATTTTTTCCTCCGTTATCTGTTTTTAATAAGCCGTATTTAGTTGCGATAATCAAAGCGTCGTCTTTAGTTGAATCAAAGACTACCCATTTAAATTTTTTTATTCCGGAAAATTTTAAATCCTTGGTTAAATCTTCCCAGCTTTTTCCTTGGTCGGCGCTTTTATAAAAACCTTTGCTGATGGTGGCCGTATAAATAATATTTGAATTATTTTTATTAATTAAAATTTGTTCTATGCTATTGCCAAAATCATTTAAAACCAGCCAGCTCTTGCCATAGTCAAGGCTTCTTAATAATCTGCCGTCCGATAATCCGGCGTAAACTTTTTCAGAATCATTCGGGTCTACGGCTAAAAAATTGATGATTTTTTGGTTTGCGTCCAAATAAATTTCTTCCCAGTCATCGCCTTGGTTGGTGGTTTTAAAAATCTTGCTTTCCATAGAAACATAAGCGATGGTTGAAGATTTGAAATCAAAAGCCACGCTCTCAACTTGGCCTTTTTTATTCAAAACAGAAGACCATTTTTCCCCGCCGTCAAAGCTTACATACAAACCGTCTTCTTTTGTGCCCAAATAAATAAAATTGCTGTCTTGCGGATTCAAGGCAATATTGGCAATATTGGCATTAGCAATCGTGGTTTTCTTTTTTTTAATTTGAGAAACAAAAACTTTTTGTTCCCATTCTTCCATTTTATTAAAAGATTTAAAAACCCCGCCTTGGTCTCTACCTGTATTAATTCTAATACAGCCAGTGAGTAAAAATGGCAGGATGAAAAGAACCGCGGTTAAAAAAATTTTTTTTCTCATAAAATAAATTTTACAAATTTATAATTTAAAACTTAATAATCAAATTTTCTACCGCCAAACGCGGATTAATATTGTAATAAAGATAATTTTTAGTTTGAATAAATTCTCGCATCAAACTTTTAATTTCCGGCAAAGAATAATTACTTGCCAAACTATCCAAATCTTTTTTTACAAAATTATTAACGATAAATTCCGAATTGGAAGTTTTAATTAATAAACAATCTCTTAAAGCCAAAATCCAAATGGAAAGCAAATTTTGAAAACTTTCTCTCGCTTCTAAAAAATCTGTTTTTGGTTTTACGATGGTATCCAAAAAATTAAACCTGTCTTTTAATTTATCCTTCCCTATGATATCAAAAAAGCTCTTTGTTTCAATTTCGTATTTTTCCAATAAGTTTTCATCTTTGATAAATTTAACGGCCAAGCCCGGCCTGCCCCGCGAAAGATGCGATAAAATTTCAGCTTTTTTATCGGAAAAATTTAAATTTTTTATAAAATAATTATAAATTTCCCGCCGGCTGACAAGCAAGAACTTAATTGCTTGGCATCGGGAAATTATGGTTGCCGGAAGATTTTTAAAATTAGAAGCGATTAAAATAATAATGGTTTTCCGGCTGGGCTCCTCCAAAGTTTTTAAAAGCGCGTTCCAACCGTCTTTGTTTAAAGTTTCCGCTTCTTCTATAATGGCGACTTTGTAAAAACTTAAAAAAGCTTCGCGACTTAATCTCTCTCTTAAATTTCTTATCTGTTCAATGCTGATATTTTTTTTGCCTTCTTCTTTTTTAATCCAAATTAAGTCGGGATGAATTTTTTTGAAAACTTGCTGGCAAAAAACGCATTTTTTGCAAGGAATAAATCCTCTGGCTTTTTCCTCCTCTCCTCGAGTAGCCGGCATGACGTCATGCCGGCTACTCGAGGAGAAACTAAAGGAAGGGGTTTCCTGGCAAAACAAGGAAGCGGCAAAATATTCCGCGGTCTTCGTTTTTCCTATGCCTTCCGGACCAATAAATAAATAAGCGTGGGAAAGTTTATCGCTCTTTATGCTTTTTTGCAGAAAATGAACAATTTGCCGATGGCCGATAATCTCCCATTTAAAATTCTCCTTATTCATATTAAAATTTTAATACAATTCGCGGAAAAAGTAAAATAAAAAAGGCGATATGATTTAATCGTCTTTTATTTGTGATTTTTATAATTTTGAGAGGCAAGGGTAAAAGTTTATGAATTAAATCCCTCGCCTCTCAATTATTTAACAGGCTGGATAATCATTCCTTAAGCCGCCTGATTAACTTAAGGAGATAATCTTATTTAATTATCTAAAATCCGGCATTTAACTTTTTGCCGCCCCCATTCCAAGGCTCCGTCTTTATCTTTGGTATAAATATCAATCTTAAGCGCTCCCGGCCATCTTCCCCGATAAGTTTTTATCATTCCACCCCTGTCTTCCACTACAAAGGAATTTTCAAAGCCGGAAATTTTTATTTCTGTTTCAAAAGGAATTTCCGGACTAGCGGCAATTGTTCTGCCTTCTAAAACTTTCGCGCCGCTCGCAGTAATCCCATAAAAAGGATGCTTGGGAGATTTGCCGCATTCTTTTAAAGTATACATCGTCACTTCGCATTCTTTTTCCACCCATTTATCTTCTTGGACGCTATTATTTTCAATTTCAATAAAAATCTGCTCGCTTTTTTTAGCTTGAATGAATTGATTATGGTTAATAGGCAAAAAAATGCCTATAAGCAGGATTAATAATGAATTGATTCTTAAAAAAATTTGTTTTTTATTTATAAATTTCACAGCTACTATACTATCACATTTTAATTATTTTGTCAATCGTTTATGGTAATGTACCCTATGATAATGTCCACCGTCTTATAAAGTAAAAGGGCGACTGCTTTTTTGCAATCGCCCAGTTTTTTGTTTTTAGATTTTCCCAAAACCAAGAAGTTTTGGGATATTGCTTTTTTGATAAACCCTCCTGACCACTCGACCGCGAACATTACCTTCAATTGTAACTATCTCGCGGCTTGTAGTCTTTTCTATTATCCCCACATGCCCTTTCCATGAGTTTTTGGATTCTCTCCAAAAAAATATCAAGTCCCCTGATTCCGGGTTCTTAGTCGCCAATCCCTTATTCCGAAATTGGTTCCACATCGCTTTTGCACTTCTAGATCCCTCAACCGGCAAATCATCGCATATTGCTCGTATAAAATCGGCACACCAATTAGCCCCGTCTTTATTAAAAATATTTCCGGAATCAATGTAATTTGCCGCTAATTCCACCGAATCAGCAGCAAAGCAAAAAGCAGAACCAAAAACGACAAAAACCACAACCAATACAAAAATCCTTTTCATTCTTTCCCCCTTTTTTTGGTTTAACTTTCCTTTTTTAACTTAAAAGAACTATAAAGCAGTATAGCATAAGTATGATATTTTGTCAACTATATTGAGGTCAACTATATTGAGGTTGAACCTCAATATTATTAAATAAACTCAAAGTTTCTTGGGCGCATTTTTGCCAGCTAAAATTTTTAATCCGTTCCAAGCCCTTTTGCTTTAAATTTTCTTTTAATTTTTTGTCGCCTAAAATTCTTTTAATTTGCCCGACAAAATCTTGGATATTATCAGGATTAGCCAATAAAGCGGCTTGCCCCACGATTTCAGGAATAGAGCTTGAATTAGAAGCGACAATCGTTGTCCCGCAAGCCATTGCTTCTAAAAGAGGAATACCGAAGCCTTCATAAAGCGAAGGAAAAATAAAAACTTCCGCGCCTGCGTAAAAACAAGACAAATCATTTTCATTAAGCCAGCCAATTTGCGTAATTTTTTCATTAAGCTTGTGTCTGGCAATTTTTTCTTTTATTCTTTCATATCCATATCCTCTGCCTCCGGCTAAAACCAAATTAAGCGGCGCTTGAATCTGTGAAGACAAAACTTCAAAAACATCAATTAAAAAAGAAATATTTTTTTTCTCTTCCAATCTGCCGACGTAAAAAAGATATGGTTTTTTTATTTGATATTTTTTTAAAACTTGTTCGACTTTTTCTTGATTATTTATTGGTTGATAAATTTCATCATTATAAGCAAGCGGAATGACTGATATTTTTTTCTCGTCAGCTTGATAAATCTTTATCAATTCTTCTTTGGTAAATTGAGAAATGGCAATAATTTTAGCCGCGTATTTCAGGGCAAACTTCACCGACCAATCAAGATACCATCTTTGGAAAAAAGAATAGGCGCGGGGAAATTTTTTAAAGCCAATATCATGGATAGTGGTGATTGTTTTTTTAGGATGGATAAAGGGAATGACATGGCTGGGCACAAAAAGCAAATCCGGCGGATTAACCAGCATCTCCCAGGAAAGCCGTATTTGCGTCCATAAAAATTTTGGCAACCACTTTAAAACCTTACTTTGCCAATTCCGCGGCAATATCCCTAAATCTTCCCGCAATTTTTCCGCTGAATATAAAAAATAGCGGCTCTTCTCATCCATTTTTTTTAAATTCTCTATCAGATGATAAGAATACCACTCTACGCCGGTCTTTTTTTCTCGGTTCGCCCGAGAAACGTCAATGCCGATTAGCATTAAATTAAAATAAAAAAATAATTGCGATAATTTATTTCGCCGCCAAAATGCTTCTCTTGTACGATTCTAAATTTTCCAAAGCAATGCCCGTCCCTTTTGCCACGCAAAGAAGCGCATCTTCAGCTACATAAGCGGGCACGCCGATGGCTTGCATAAAAAGTTTGTCAATATTCCTCAAAAGAGCGGTGCCGCCGGTCAAAACCATTCCTTTATCCATAATATCAGCCGAAAGCTCGGGAGGAGTTTCGTGAAGCACGCTCTTAATAATATTTATAATTGCTTCCAATTCATCTTGAATCGCTTCTGTCACATCATCAGAACTAATTTCCAAAGTCTTGGGCAATCCTGAAATCATATCCCTGCCTCTGATTTGCATGCTCATTTTTTTCTCTAAATATAAAGCTGAACCAATTTTAATTTTTATGTCTTCGGATGTTTGTTCGCCAATCGCCAAATCATATTTTTTTCTAATATAATTTGAAACAGCGGCATCTAATTTATTGCCCGCGACTTTTACCGAGGCATTGGAAACAATGCCGCCCAAAGAAATAACTGCCGCTTCAGTGGTTCCTCCTCCCATATCCACAATCATATGGCCTGAAGCGCTACCAATCGGAATGTTGGCGCCAATCGCCGCGGCAATCGGCTCTTTAATAATATAAGCCGCCTTGGCTCCGGATATTAAAGTCGCGTCAATAACCGCCCTTTTTTCCGTGGAAGTAATACCGGCCGGCACAGCCACCATCACTTCCGGCCTGAATAATCTAAAATTTCCTAAAGCTTTATTGATAAAATATCTTAACATTGCTTCCGTGCTTTTATAATCAGCAATCACTCCATCTTTTAAAGGTTTGGAGGCAATAATCGTATCAGGCGTTCTGCCGATCATTTCTTTCGCTTCATCGCCAACAGCTAAAATCTTTTTGTCAATCACGGAAATCGCAATCACTGAAGGTTCGCTTAAAACAATTCCCTTGCCCGGCAAATGAACTAAAGTATTGGCCGTGCCTAAATCAATTCCTATTTTCTTGATAAACATAATGAAATTTTATTCAATAATGCGCGATATGTCAAATAAAAAAGTTCGCGAGTTTTTTACTCGCGAACTTTAAAAAAATAATTATTCTATTTGCCAATCCACCGCTTAAGTGAAAATGGCCGTGTTATCTGAAAAGAAATTTTTTCACCCTCCTCGGAAAAAACTAAATATGCGTCTTTTTTGTGGTAAAAATCCTTTACGATGACTTTTCTGCCCTCCAGCGCCGAATCAACTTTTATAAAAACGCTGTTATTAAAGTAGTTTGGTTTTTTTCCTCTTTCTATTCGCCGCAAATTTTCAATCACTATCTTAAAACTAGAGCTGTTGATCGGATCTTTGAAAAAAAGCGAATGATCTGAACCAATCGCAAAAAGATATCCATTCCATATTACCTTATTAATCCAGGTGCAAAAAACAATTGATAAATTCTTGATTGAAATTTTATCTATCAATAGTCTTCCTTTTTTGATTATGATTTTTTTTTCTGATATTCCGACATCGCACTCATCTTTCCAGCGCGCGTATTTATACAGTTTATCGCTGTATAGTTCCCAGCCATCAGCTGATAAAATATTTAAATGGCTCTTGTCCAAAACTCTCACTGTTCCAAACGAGCTGATTCCTCCGTTAACGCGGCACTTATCAATTATCTCCATCAAATTTTTCTTATCCATCATAACCCCCTCCTTTTTTGGTTTGATTTTTTCTTTTTTTAGTAAAAAGAACTTTTAAAAAAGCATATGTTAAATAGAATTTTTTGTCAATTAAAATTTAAGGCGCGCGTAAAATGGGAATGGAAATTAAAAATTTTTTCTTCGCCATTTCCAAAAATATTTGAACGCGCTGATAATATGAATCCAAGTGGGCTTGTCAAAAAGCGCCTTTAAACCGCTTTTTTGGGCTGACAGGCGCTGATGAAAATGAATCATTTCCGCTGGCGGCAAATAATAAACTTTGTAACCCGCTTGACGAAAGCGGCGACACCAATCAATGTCTTCAAAATAAAGAAAATACCTTTCATCCATCAAGCCGACTTTTTCCGCCGCGCTTTTTCTTATTAAAAGAGACGCTCCTAAAAGCCAATCAACTTCCTTTATTTCTTTTCTTGAATAATCCGCCATTAAATATCTGCTTAATTCTTTTTGGGCGAATTTAAATCTGCCTAAAAAAGTTCTTCTTAAAATAGGAGTGTGCCATTTGGGAAAACGGCAACAGGAAATTTGAATGCTTTGGTCGGGATTAAGTAATTTCGGCCCGCAGATTCCGCAATCCTTATTATCTTCCATAAATTGAAACATTTTTTCTATACTGCCAGCCAGAACCGTAATATCCGGATTAAGAATTAAAAAATAATCTCCCTTCACTTCTTTAATGCCTAAATTATTTCCCTCCGCGTACCCTAAATTTTTTTTGCTGGCGATTATTTTCACCCTGTGGAAATTTTTTTTAATCATTTCCTCGCAGCCATCTTTGGAATTATTATCCACCACGATTATTTCATAATTTAATTCTAAACCGAACGTTTCTATATTTTTTAAACAATTTTTTACTAATCCTTTTTGTTTGTAATTTAAAATAATGATTGAAAGTTGCATGATAATATTTAATTTTTTTATATTTTATTTAAACCATCTGCTCATCTCTTTCGCCCCAATTTTTCTATTCTTCATGATTACTTTTCTTTTCTTCAAAATCCTTGGGAATTCCTTTAAAAATTGCCAAAAAGATTTTAAAGTTTTTTGCTCAAAAAGTAAAATATAAATAAATTTTCTAAGCTCATATAATAAAACAATAGGGAAAGCTGAAAAGAAATTTAAAAAAAATTCATTTTTAACCAAAAGCAATAAATGATTTTTGTAAGAATAATAATTAACAGATTCGCTTTTCTCTTTTCTGTTTTTAATAATTTCTCCTAATTTTACTCTTTCTTTTATGGCGGCGGTCCGATAATGATAGGCGATCGCTTTTGGCTGGTATAAATTTTTCCAATTTCTGATTCTAAAACGCCAAGCCAAATCAACATCTTCTTTATAAGCGAAAAAATCCTCGTCAAAATATTCGCTGTCAATTTTTACATCCTCCAACGCCTTGCTTCTATATAAAACTAAGGCTCCGGAAATTCCAAAAACTTCTTCTTCTTTGCCATATTGCCCCTTGTCTATTTCTCCCGCTCCTCTATCCACGATTCTTCTTGATTTCAAAATTTTCAAACCGCAGGAATCTATTATTCCTGTTTTAATCTTTTCTCCCAATTCTGAATTTCCTGTCTGAATTTTTAATAATTTAGGCCCCGCGCTTGCCGCTTCTTCATTGTTTTCCATGGTTTGGACTAAGTTTCGCAAACAATCGGGAGTAAGTATGATGTCCGGATTGATAATTAAAACATATTCAAAACCTTTTTTTATGGCGAATTTTACGCCCTGATTATGGGATTTGCTAAATCCTAAATTACGGGCGTTTTTCAAAAGCGCCACTTGAGGATAATGCTTTTCCAAAAATTTTATCGTCCCGTCATGGGAAGCATTATCAATAATTAAAACCGAAAAATCATTAAAAGTTTGATTTAAAATAGAATCCAGACATTGGGGAAGAAATTTTAAATTATTCCAAGTGACTAAATTTACAGAAACTTTTTTCATTGTTCCATTGTTAAATTGTTCTATTGTTAAATTGTTGATTTGATAATCTTTCAAAAATTACACTGCAAAGCATAAGATAACCGATTCCTAAAGGATGGTTCAAGTAAGGGCTGAAAAAATTAGTCGCCAATAAAGCAAGTAATCCCATTAACATTCCAAAAATTAAATCTTGGCCTGTATTTTGAATACTGCTATCTTGAATTTTTATATTATTTTGAATTTCAAATTTCAGGTTTTTAATTTTATCCCAACCTGTTTTAAAAATCAGCCAAATTAAACAAAAATAAATTAATAAGCCCAATAAACCAATTTTAAGCCAAAGGTCTAAATATCCCCATTCAAAAGCATAGGTGGTGTGCCATCCGTCTTTATTTGTTTCTAAAATCCGAGGGTCGCTGCTTTTATAAGTTACGGCCGCGCCGAATCCGGAGCCAAGGACAGGGTGCTTTATTATTGCTTTGAACAAGGGAGGTAAAAGGTCTATTCTGCTTCTGCCGGCTGATTCTTGAGTCGCATCAATAATTCTTCTTTGTATTAAACTTCCGAAATCATCGGCAATGACCCCTTTTTCGGGAAAATTAATTAAAAAAACAATTAAGAAAAGGCTGATTAAAAAAATTGCCGCCAAGTAATAAATTGTTTTAAAAAAGATTTTCCATCGCTCTTTAAAATAAAACTTAAAAATAATCAATAAAACCATTGCTCCAAAAAGCAAACCCGCCCAAAAACTTCTTGAAAAACTAATTAGCAAAGATATGCCGCAAAGCAACAAAAAATCAAATAACCTAAAAGCTTCTCTTCTTTTTTCTAAAATTCTTTTAATAAAAACGGGAAAAATAACAAAAAACCCGATTAAACTGTAAATTTGGGATTGAAAAAATACGCGGTAAAAATTCAAATTCAACATCGTCACTTCCCCCAAGCCGCTTTTTCTCGTCCAATAATAAAAGCTTGGCATAGCGATAGTTATTTGATGGGAAAAAATATAAAACAAAAAAATTGTTTTTAAACCCAAAACGAGCAAAGAAGCGAATAAAATTTGAAATATATTTACAATTTGCTCTTTTCCTTTAATCGCGCCAAAAAATGGCAGAATCAAAAATAAATAAAGCCAGCCGTTAAAATCAAAAAAAATATTAACGAAAGAATTGCCTCTGATGACGCCGGAAATAAGGCTTAAAACAAGAAAAACAAAAAGTAAAAAGTAAAAAAAACGGAATTTAGAATTTAAAAAAGGAACGGCTTTTTTTAAATTATCGCTTTGTCTTAATTTAAAAACTATCTTTGCCAGCCAGACGGACATTACGATCAAAAACAAACCCATTCTCAAAGACAAATCCAATCCATTATAAGGCAAAGAAAATAAATATCCTTTTGAACCGATAAAAAGCTCGGCCAGTAAAATATAAACGCCGCATTCCAATTTATTCAAAGATAAAATTAAAGCAAAAAAAAGAATCGTAAAAAAAACAACGGGATTAAAAAATGGATATAGATAAGCGCCATAAGAAAAAATTTCCATTAAAACAATAAAAAGAAAAGCCAGCCTGAAATACTTACCGAAAAAATTTATTTTATTAAAATTTTCCATAATTAATATTTATAGATATTTCTTTTTTTTAAAAGGCAATTTCAATTTTAAATATATTTTTAATAAATAAGTTAAAAAAATGCTGATTGGCTGTAAAGAATAAAGAATTAAATAGGACATCTTATGGTGGTATTTTTTAAAATATTTCAGCAAATTGCGATTAAAATTTATTTGCTTGGCGATAATTTTTTGCTGGCCGAAACTTTGGCCTTTATGATGGATTACCTTCGCTTCAGGAGTAAAATAAACTTTCCATCCTTTATCTTTGGCTCTCTTGCAATAATCAACCTCTTCAAACAACGCCCAATAACCTTCGTCCAATAATCCTATTTCATCAATTAATTTTCTTCTGATTAAAAAGCAAGCGCCCATCACTTGGTCCACTTCTTTAATTTCATGATGCGGCCATTCAAGCAGATAATATTTTTTGACTAATTTTGGAAAAAAATTATGCAATTTCAATAAAATAACGATTTGTGAAAACAGGGAAGGAAAAGCGCGGCAAGACAGTTGAAGGCTGTAATCAGGATTAAGTAATTGGCAACCTAAAATACCCGCATCTTGACGCTCTGCCATAAAATCAACCATTTTTTCTAAAGCGTTGTCTATAATTTCCGTATCAGGATTTAAGAGTAAAATAAATTCTCCTTTCGATTCTTTAATGCCTTGATTATTTGCCACGGCAAATCCCTTATTTTCTTTATTAGCTGTCAATTTTACCTGAGGAAACTTCTCCTTAATCATTTCCGCGCTCCCGTCTTTTGAAGCATTATCAACGACAAAAACCTCAAAATCTATTTTTTGAGGCATTTTATAAATAGAATTTAAACATTTTTCCAATAAATCTTTGACATTCCAATTAACAATAATGATGGACAATTTCTTCATGTTAAATATTTTACCTTATTATCCAAACTTTGAAAAGAAAAAGCCGCCTTTTTTATTTTAAGGCGGCAATATTTTAAACCCTGTCTTGCCGTTGTTTTTTAAGCGTTTTTTCCTTTTTAATATCGTGGAGAAATTTTCTTCGTGCATTTTACGTTTTTTCTCCTTAACAAAATTTTCTCGAAGAAACGCCTTTAAAACTCACGAGCAAGACAAGGCATTTTTTAAATTTTAATTTTTTAATGATTGAACTTTTTCTAAAATTACTTCAATGGCTTTATCCAACTGGGGGTCTTTATCGTTGTTATAATCATCTTCGCTCAATTCAACTTTTATATCCGGCTCAATGCCCTGCTTGTTTATCACTCTGCCTTTAGGGGTGAACCATTCGGCAATAGTCAATTTTACCGACGAACCGTCTGATAATTGCTCTAATTCCTGAACCGAGCCTTTTCCGAAAGTCTTTTCTCCTATGATAACAGCTTTTTCATAATCCTGCAAGGCGCCGGCGATAATTTCCGAGCCGGAAGCAGAACCTTGATTAACCAAAATTATTGTCGGAATGTCTTTTAATTTTCCATATTTCATGGATTGATGTTCAACTTTTTTGTCAACCGTAAAACTATTTCTATAATTAGGGCCGAATTGTTCTCTGACAATTACCCCCTCTTCCACCCAATAGCTGGCAATTTTAATCGCCACATCCAACAAACCGCCCGGGTCATTGCGCAAATCCAAAATAACGCCTTTGGAATTTTTTTTCAAAATTTCATTAACTGTTTTCTTAAAATCATTGGCCGTGTCTTCATTTAAATAAGAAAGTTTAATATAAGCGATGTCCTCATTGCCTTCCACTGAATGCCAACGCACACTGGGAATGTCAATCATTCCCCTGATAATAGAAATTTTTTTCGGCTCGTCCGAACCATCTCTCATAATAGTCAAAACCACTTCGGTTCCTTTTTTGCCTCTAATTAAATCTATCGCTTGGTCTAAAGAAATGCCGGTTGTGCCAAAATCATCAATCGCTAAAATCTTATCTCCCGCCCTTAACCCTGCTTTATACGCGGGCGTATCATCCAAAGGGGCAATAACAGTCAATTGGTCTTTTTTTAAACCAATCTCCGCGCCAATCCCTTCAAAACTGCCGCTTATTTCTTGAGAAAATTTTTCAGAAGTGACGGGTTCAAAAAAAACAGAATAAGGGTCTTCCAAGCCAGCCAGCATTCCCGCCATCGCGCCGTAAAAAAGTTTAGTTTCTGAAACCGGCTGTTCAACATAATTATCTTTAATTAAATTCCACGTTTTCCAAAAAAGCTCAAAATCCACGTCTTTGGAAAGATATTCTGGCTTAGTTTCTTTATTTAAAACTTGGCCATCCTCTTTGTTATTGTCCGCTAATTTTACTTTTGGATTGTTTTTATA
>VMGY01000015.1 GCA_007378955.1 Parcubacteria group bacterium Athens0714_12
CGCCCAAAGATTGAAAGAATTCAGCCAGCTTGCCAAAAGAGGAGAAAAGGAAAAGATTTATTTATCAGTGAACGATTTTCAGGAAAATTTGAACGACATAAGCATTTCATTCGCCAAAATAGGCAGGGCGGGCAAAACAGAGGATTTGGTGAAATTGGCTTTTATTCTTGACGCCCAGACAGCCGAGTACGAGAAAATTTTAAATCAGACAAATAAAGAAGTTGATTTGGAAAAAGAAACCAAAGAAAAAGTTTATAATGCCTTGGAAAAATCCGACAAAACCGGCACCGAAGCTTTAAAAGTGGTGATCAGGGAATATGAAAACAAGGAGGTGGAAATTTCCAAAGACGAATTGACTTTAAGATTAAGAGATAAAATCGCGAGAGCGGAAAATAAATTCGCGGATTTAGGCGATTTGCCCGTGATGGATAATAAAGACAATAAAATAGAAGAAGCCAAGAAAACTTTAGTTCAAGCCAAGGATTATTTGGCAGAAGGCAGTTTTTCCATGGCTTTGGAAAAAATTGAAGAGAGCCGGAAAATAAGCCAAAACGAAACAGAGGCGGAAAATGAAGAGATTTTAAAACAACCATTGAAACAAGTTCAGGATGACAATATCGGTAGCCATGATGACAGCGGCAAAGACGGGATTGCTTCGTCGCTCCCCGCGGTCGCTCCTCGCAATGACAGCGCGGAAAACAATCAGAATGACAACAAAGAAGAGAAATTTCAGAAAAATAAGGGAGATTTTCAAATAGATTTAATAAAAGAAAATAAAAAGCAGCAAGGATTTTTTGGCGGCTTGATAAAAACTAAATAATAATATAAAAGTCCTCTCAAATTTTTGGCCTGATTTGCTTTAAATCAGTTTAAAAATTTGAGAGGAAAAAATCCCCCACCTATCAAGACTTGTTTATGCATTATGTTTATTGGCTAAAGAGTACAAGTAATGACAAGGTTTATGTTGGTTTTACTAATGATTTAAAGCGAAGAATAAAAGAGCATAATAGCAAGAATGGAGGTAAATACACTAAGAATAAAGGACCGTTCACATTGATTTATTACGAAGGATACAGGTCAGAAAATGACGCAAAAAGAAGAGAAAATAATCTGAAATTGCACAAAAAAGCTTACACTCAACTGAAGACACGGATTTTAGAAAGCTTAAATCTTAATAAGTCTTGATAGGTGGGGGAAAAGGTCGAGCTCTTTCATAAATTTATGAAAGAGTAAATATAAGTGAATGTTCGCTTCTTTAAAATGATTAATACCCAAAAATCTTGGTCGATTTTAGGGTAATAAAATCTAAGAGAAAAAGTCGTTTTTTTAAAAAAAAGATGCGAATATTCAAATTTAATAAATCGCAATTGGAGGATTGCGATTATAAAGGAAAATTAAAATGCACGATTTAGCAAAAAAATGTAGAAAAGGTGGCAAAAGGGCATTGACATACGCGGTGGTGGCTACTACCTTGATTTGCACCTCTGGATTTACAGCGATTTTACCAGTTGTCGGCGCTACAATTGTAGACGGCGATTTAGTAAAATCCGCCAGTTCTTCAGCTGTTTATTTAATCCAGGGTGCGGAAAAAAGAGTATTCCCTCACTATAATGTTTATTTGTCTCAAGGCTATCCTTCAGATTTTTCAACTGTTAAATCAGTTTCAGCCAGCGATTTAGCTTCTTACAGCGACGGCACAGCTGTTCCTTTTAGAGATGGTTCTCTATTCAGAGGAACTTCTTCCAGCCTTCACGGTAAGGACAAAACCGCTGTTTTTGTTGTTTCAAAGGGAAAATTAAGGCCAATTAAGAGTGGCGACATTTATCAGGCGATTTACAATGACGCAAATTGGAATTATGTTACTTGGGTTCCAGATGATTTATTGAGCAAGTTCAATTATGCTTTAGGAAATGATGTTGAAAGCAGCACCACCAAAGTAGACGGTTCAATTGTTAAATACGCCGGTTCAGGCACTCTTTATTTAATTGAAGACGGAGCAAAAAGAGCTTTTACTTCCTGGGACGCTTATACAGCCAACAGGTTTGACAAGAGCGCGAATGTTGTTCCTACAATCACTGTTACGGAAACTTATCCAGACGGAGCCAATGTTACTGGCGCGGAAAGCGTTTTAGTCACTCCAGGCGCGGGCGCGACTGTTATTACAACGGCCGGCACTTTGACCGTGGCTTTAGCTTCTGACACGCCAGCTTCTGGCATTGCGGTCGGCGCGGCGATCCGAGTTCCTTTCACCAAGGTCAATTTCACGGCCGGAAGTTCCGACGTGACCATTGATTCTTTGACGATGGAAAGAGCCGGAGGCGCGGCGCGAGATGGGGCTTTCTCATCTATCGCTGTTTTAAACGCGGCTGATAATGTTCAGATTGGTTTGAATAAGACTTTGAATTCCAGCCATCAGACTGTTTTAAATGATGACATTTTGGTCAAAGCTGGCACAACCAAGAGTATTCTTTTGACAGGCAATATGGTTGCTTTAGCCACTATTGCCGGTTATGCCGGTGAAATCCCAACTTTGTCATTAGTCACCGTTGTTTTGAAAGATAGCGCTACTTTAAGCGGCGCTTTGCCAATTACTGGTAATTACCAGACAATTAATGGCACGGTTACCGTGGCGGCGGTCCAAATTGGCGTTGGCGGTTCCAACCCAACCAGCGACTCTGTTCCTGAAGTAGGCAAAACCAATATTGATTTGACTGAAATCAAGATTAAGAATAATTCTTCAACGGAAAAAGTTCAGCTTGAGCAGATTAAATTCACTCAATCTGGCGGCGCGGCTGATGGCGATGTCACTAACCTTAAATTAGTTGACAGCTCCACCAACACAACAGTCGCTACCTTAAGCCAATTCACCAGCAAGGCAGCTGTTTTTAGTTTCACTGCTCCAATAGTGATTGACAAAGGGTATTCCAAGACTTATATGTTGAAAGGCGATGTTGAAAGCGGAAGTTCAAGAACAGTTGACGCTGATATTTGGTATCAGACTGATGTTTTAGTCAAAGGCCAAACCTATGGCTATTATGTTTCTCCTGATTTTTACAGCGATTCAGCTTTGGCTACCGCGGTAAGTTCAGACCCAAGAGTTAACGGTCAAGCGCATACCATTGGTACTGGAAATATCAAGATAGAAACTTCCAGTTTAGCGGGCGCGAATATCGCGGAAAATACCACCCAGCAAACCATCGGCGCTTTTAACTTTACTGTTAAAGGCGAGCCGGTTGAAGTTACTTCAATTGGTTGGCAAGTGTTGTTAAATACTTCCACTACTGGAGCTGACTATACTGATATTACCAAAGTGACGATTTATGACGCTAATGGCAAATCAGTAGCCGGACCAATGGATATTTCACGCAACACTTATGACACCGATAGTACCAACACAGATGATGAATCCACCGCGACTACTACTGATACGATTGTCTTTCCGGTTGGCACTCACACTTATACCGTAAAAGCTGATTTAAGCGCTGATTTTGCCAATAATGACACGATTAAGGTAAGGGTTCATCCTAAAGCGATTACTGCCCGCGGACAAACCACTGGCACGACTTTCGCGGCAGCTAAGAAGACTCCGACTAATGGACAGACTTCTTCCACCATGACCATCAAAGCAGCTGCTTTGGCGGTTAATGTTGGTTCAACTCCAGCGGCTCAAACTATCGTCCGAGGCAAAAACCAATTTAGTTTTGCCACTTTGATTTTAAACGGAGTTGATTCAGGAGACGATGTCAAGATTAGCCAGATTAAGATGGATATCAGGACAACCACCGGTTACCCGGCGCATTTGTCCAATATCCAATTGTATGACGGCGACACGGCTTTATCCACCACCAATAATGTTGATGACGGCATTAGCAGCAGCACAGCCAACGCGGCGGCGACAACCACCTTTAGTTTAACCACTCAATTAGTTATCACTAAAGGCACCACCAAAACTTTGACCTTCAAGGCAAATGTCGGTTCCGCAACAACCAATAATTCCATCTTTAGCGTTGGTTTGCAAAGCGGCAATACTGTTACTGCCAAAGATTCAGGCGGCAATGATATTACATCGACTTACAGCTACAGCAATGGTCAATCAATGACTGTTGTAACCAGCGGTACAATTACGATTTCCAAAGCTGGCGACACGCCTTCTTCCGCTTTGTCGGTGGCAGGCCAATCCGGCTTTACCGCGGCGACTTTGATGGCGCAGGCAAAATATGAAGACATTGAGATTGAAAAGATTTGGGTTGGCGTAGGCCAAGTCAACAGCAAAGGCGGCGGCGACCAGTTGAATAAGGTTTATTTGTATGACTGGAACAACAATAAAGTAGGAGAAGGCAGCGCGACTTGCACTGATAGTAATTCTGCAGGCCGTGTTTTAGTCAGCATTTCCACCGGTTCTTTGGTCGTTCCAGCCAACACCACCAAGAAACTTACTCTTAAGGCAGATATGGCGGGTATTGGCGATGGCGCTGGCGACACCGCGGCAGCGGGCGACGGCTTTGTCTTATCAGTCAACGCGGTTGAAGACTTAACAATTAAAGGCGCGAGTTCTGGTCCTTTAACCAGCAATGCCACAAACATTCTTGGTTTGACCAGCGCGATTACCTTTAATGAATTTACGGTCTTCAAGAGCGTGCCGACAGTTACGACCAACGACCAGTTAGCCACGGCTGACAGAGCAGGCGGCACTTTGACTGCCGGAACCCAGACTTATGACTTATATAAGTTTAAGGTTAAGGCGAATAGCGCCGGCGATATCGGCTTAGCGCAAGTTGTTTTCTATGTTTCTACATCCACGGCCACGACTACTAATTTCCAATTGTTTGAATCCGGCGAGAGTTCGGCTGTTTCCACCACTACCCCGAATGACAAGATATTGATTGCCTCGGCTTCTATTACTAATGCCGTAGGTAACAGCGCGTATGTAGCCATAGATATAACCGCGAGCCCATATTACAGGACAATCGGCGCGGGTGTGGAAAAAACCTACACCTTGAAAGCTGATGTTGTTGCTCCTTCTGGCACTACGGCTGGTTCAGTGACAGCCAAGTTAATAGGTGATACCGCGTGGCCTTCCGCTTATCCAAAAGCGCAAGCGACCATTATCCCTGCTACCAAGAATTCTTCTGATTTGGCGAGATTTGTTTGGTCTGATTTGAATCAGTCCGTAACATCCACCGCTCATACAGCCAATCAGTGGACCAATGGCTATAGAGTACTTAGCGGCAGCGGCACTTTACAGACTACTTCTTCAGCCGCTACTTGGAGCAAATAATCGGATTTAACGTTTTCTCGGTAGCGTCAAAATCGAGCGCGGCGAGGATTGATTATAGAGGTTAATGCCTTGCTAAAACAACGAGCCTTGCTTCATTTTGAAGCAAGGCTCTTGTTTTTTTGAGATAATTTTGTTAAGATGCTATTATTAAAATATGAATTATGAAATGTACAGGCAATAACACGGTGAAGACGCAATGATAAATAAGAGTGTGTTATTGTGAAGAGTGAATGGAGACGCGATGGCATTTTTTACACCGTCATTGCGAGCGAGGCCGCCAGCAGGCGGCCGACGAAGCAATCCCGAAGCTTACAAAATGAACAACGGGATTTGCCGCGTCGCTCCTTCCAGTCGCTCCTCGCAATGACAATGAGAAACATTTCGTAATTCACAGATTTGTAATTTTAAGATTTATGAAAAAGAAAGTTGTTATTCAAATTATTATTTTAATTTTACTCGTTGCTTCAATCGGTTTTTATTTTTATCAAAACAGAGAAAAACCGGAAAAGCCGGTTTCCAATGAAGAGCTTTTAGCCGAATATTTAGAATTCAAGGTTTTGGACGAAAATATCCCTCCGGAAGCGCTGGAAAAATTTCAAAAAAAATTTGAAGTGGCTAAAGAAAAATTATTAATTGACCCGGAAAATTTTTATGCTTGGATTGATTTGGGAATGATGAAAAAAACTGTCAATGATTATCAAGGAGCGGAAAAAGCCTGGCTTCATTTAAGCGAAATCAGGCCGCAAAACAGCACTTCTTTTTGGGATTTGGGAGACCTTTACCATAATTTTTTGAAAGATTATCCAAAAGCGGAATGGGCTTATAAACAAGCGATAGAAAATTCAATGGGCGAGTTCCAGAACGCCAATTATTACCGAGGATTATTTGAATTGTATTATTTTCAATACAAAGAAAAGAAAGATTTGGCTAAACCAATAATAGAAGAGGCGATAAAAAATAATCCGGATAACGAAGATTTGAAAAATTTATGGAAAGAATATTATGAGTAATAATTTTAAATCTTAATGATAAATGACACGGTGGGGACGCGATAGACAACGGGATTGCCGCGTCGCTCCTTCCAGTCGCTCCTCGCAATGACAAAATGGGACGCGATGGCAAACAAAAGAGTGTCATTGCGAGCGAGGCCGCCAGCAGGCGGCCGACGAAGCAATCCCGAGGCTTACAAAATGAACAACGGGATTGCCGCGTCGCTCCTTCCAGTCGCTCCTCGCAATGACATCTTTTTTGACATTATCATTTGACATTGGGATTTTTATTAGACATTAGGAATTAGAAATTTTTTTGCGCCCCCTTAGCTCAATGGTAGAGCAGTAGCCTTTTAAGCTATTCACGTGGGTCCGATTCCCTCAGGGGGCACCAGAAATAACTAATAACTTATAACCTATAACTAATAACTAAAAACTCACAACTGATAACTTACAACTTTTTTGGATGCCGTTTTAGGCGTTTTTTTATTTTAAGCCCTGTGTTATAATGGCTGTGATGAAGAGATTTTTTTTAATAATTTTTTTATTGATTCCCTTTTTTGCGTTCGCAGGAATGGCTAAGGAAAAAGTTTTATTGGATTTTAATTTCTTGGCCGAAGAGCAACAAAAAGCGGAAAGCGATGAAAATAAAATGTGGCGGGCGGTTGATGTTGAAGAATTTACGGTTGATTCGCAAAGGCAGACGATTATTTTGCGCGGCCAAGGAGAAATGAACTTGGTTTCGCCGGGCAATTTGAATTTTAATTATCAGGATTTTGACGCTTTATCCATAAATTTTATTGCTAATCAAGATTTGGATTTAAGAATTATTCCTGATATTTTAACTACCGCCAAAAATACTTTTGAATTTAAAAAAATAATTTCCGCCAGCCGCGAATTCAAAGAATATTATTTTTCTTTAAGGCACCCGTTTTTCGCGGAAAAAGTTGATAATATCGGGTTTAATTTTATCGTCAAAGATTCGGTGGAGATAGAAATAAAGAGCGTTAAATTATATAAAAAGAATTTTTTCGGCATCATCGGCCAAGGGATAAAAGATTATTTCAAGACAGACACTTACAGCGCTTATTCGGCTAATTTTTTCCCCGCGCCTCGCGTTTGGGGGCATTTTGCCTTTATTTATTTTTTCCCTTTATTTTCGGCGGGTATATTTTTATTTTTCCGCTCAAAAAAACATTGGAAAATAGGAATTATTATTTTATCAGCTTTTTGGCTGTTTACTGATTTAAGAATGGTTTACGAATTTTTGGCTTATCAAGCTTATGATTATAAAACCTGGGTCAAGCCGGTTTATGAAAGAAAAACATTTCGGGCGGAAAATGACTTTTACCAATTTATTGATTTCGTAAAAGAAAAATTACCCGATGATATAAAAAATATTAATTTTTATGGAGACAAACAAGGTTTTTTCACCAGAAAAATGCAATATTTGCTTTATCCGATAAAAATTGATTTTGCCAGCCAAGAATCGCGAATTTATGTTGTTTATCAAGATGCTTCCGTTGTTTTTAATCCCGCTGACGAAAAATTATATAAAGATAATGAACCGATTTCACCGAAAGGAACAGTAATCGCGCCTTATTACCATAATTCGTTTATTTTTAAAGTTAATGATAATAATTGATATTTTAATAATTTTAATTTCTTATTTTATTCCCTGGTGTTCGGGGTATCTTTTATTGTCTTTATTGGACAGGAAAAATATTCTCGCCTTTGGTTATAAATTTTTTAGCGCTTTTCTGCTGGGCGGCGGCATTTTAACTTACGAAATGTTTTTGATTGGCGTTTTAGGCCAAAAAGAAGTTTTATCTAATTTTTTAGCGCTCAATTTATTTAATCTTATTTTTTTGGAATCGCTTTTATATTTTTTACGGAAAAAAATTATTTATTTTTCAATTGTTCAAATCCGCGGCAAACTGTCAAAAATTTGGATGAGTTTTCAACAGATGGAAAAATTGGATAAAATTCTGGCAAGTATTCTTTTATTGAGTATTTTATTTAGGGTAGGGATGGGTGTTTGGCAGATTTCCATTTCGCCAAGCTATGATTTTGACACTTGGAATAATTGGAATTTGAGGGCAAAAGTTATTTTCATGGAACAAAAAATACCTCTTGATAAAGAAACGGGATTTTTTTTAGGCGGCGGCATCAGAAGTTATCCGATGAATAATGTCTTATGGAAAGTTTGGACAGCTTCAATGTTGGGAAAATGGGATGACCAAAAGATTAATTCATTCAGTGTTGTTTTTTATCTTATTTTATTAGGGTTATTTTATAATTCTTTTACTATTCATTTTAATCGCCGTTTTAAAATTTTAGGAACCTATCTTTTAAGCGGAATCCCGTTTTTATTTTTTCATTCATGGGTTTCTTACGCGGATTTGCAGGTTTCTGTTTATTTATTTTTTACGGCTGCCGCTTTGATTAATTTTTTAAATACAAAAAAAGACACATACTTGCATCTTTCCGCCCTTGGCTTATTTTTTACGCTTTGGACTAAAAACGAAGGATTGGTTTTGGCGAGCTCGTCTTTATTATTGTTCGGCCTTATCGCCTTAATAACAAAGGCGTGGAAAATCAGAGATTTTATTATTTTTTGGCTGGCCGCGGGCTTGATTTCTTTGCCTTGGCTGGCTTTTAGGTCTGCAAATAATTTGGGCGCGCTTAGCGGCGATGACAGCGCTTTTAAATTTGTTTTTAATCAAAATTTTTTTAATGATTGGTTCAGCAAGATTTTTTGGCAAAGCCATTTTAATTTTATCTGGTGGCTGGCGTTTTTCGTCCTTTTGTTTAAATTTAGATTAATTGTTAAAAATTTTAAGCTCAAATATTTATTTTTATTTTTAATGATCTTGTTCGCGGTTTATAACAGCGTTTTTTTGTTCACTGACCAATCTTGGGGAATGAATGCTTTGCCGAGAAGCATGCTTCATTTAATTCCCTTGGCAATGTTCGCCTTAATCGAGTTTTTAGCGGTTTATTTTTCGGCTATTTATCTTAAGCCAAAAAATTAATTTGAATTATTTTTTTTAAAGGTTCTTAAGCATCGGGTGCAAATTTTTATTTTTTTATTTCCCACTTTTTTTGTTTGCAAATTTAAAAGCTGGCGCCTTTTAGTGGCGACTTTAGAATGGCTGCGCGAGAAACTCATTCGCGGCTCCCTGCCGCAGATACTGCATTTTTTGGACATAATCGTTAAATTTAAATATAATATGATAAGCCATTATTTTAACAAAAATTTAAAAAAATAGCAACCGTAATTATGAGTAATTTACTTTTTTTCTATTTGATTATCATCCCCTCGGCCATTATCCATGAATATTGCCATGCTTGGGCAGCTGATTATTTGGGGGATTCAACCGCCAAAGATGAGGGCAGGCTGACGATCAATCCCTTGGCTCACCTTGACCCTTTCGGCACTTTTTTGATGCCTTTGATGCTTTTTATTTTAAGCGGAGGAAGGTTTCTTTTTGCTTATGCCAAGCCAGTGCCTTTCAACCCTTATAATTTGCAAAACCAAAGATATGGCCAGGCTTTAGTGGCCTTGGCCGGTCCGTTGTCTAATTTAACTTTGGCTTTTTTATTCGGCTTGCTGATTCGTTTTTTGCCTTTTGCCAATCTTGTTCCTATGCTTGAAATTATTGTTTACGCCAATATTTTATTGGCGGTTTTTAATTTAATTCCTATTCCGCCTCTTGACGGTTCAAAAATTTTATTCGCCATTCTGCCTTCTTCAATGGATAATATCAAGCTTTTTTTGGAACAATACGGATTTTTTATTTTAGTTTTTTTTATTTTTTCCGCTTTTCAATTGATTTTACCCCTAATTTCTTTGATTTTTAAATTATTTGCCGGATATCCCATATTTTTTTAATAAGCAACTTTTCTCTTTTAGGATTATATTTTTAAAGATGGCAATTGACAATTATTGAGATTATGATAGAATAAATTTATGATTTCAAAATATCTTAGCATCGCGCAAGTAATTGTATCCATCTTGCTTATAATTTTTATACTTCTTCAAAATAGAGGCTCTGGATTATCTTCTCTTTTTGGAGGGGAGGGAAATATTTATAAAACTAAAAGAGGGGCGGAAAAGATTATTTTTATTTTAACTATTATTTTATCCGTATCTTTTTTAGGTTTGGCTTTAATTAATCTTTTGACCTCAAGATAAGCTTTTGCGAAATTACGAAAAATTACGAAATTTTTATACGATGCTTTAATTTATTTTTTCGTATTTTCGTAAGAATTTTTAATGACTATTCCTAAAATAAAACAATTTAAATACATTTCTCATTTTTTAGAATCAAGGGAAAGATTGTGCATAAAAACACTTTGGCTTGTTATTTTTTTAAGTTTGATTTTTTTAAGCGTGAGATTTTATTTTATCCATTTAAAATTATTGCCGGCAAAAGGAGGGGAATACAGCGAAACGTTAGTCGGCAATCCTAAATATATCAATCCTGTTTTAGCGCCGGCCAATGAAGTGGATTTGGATATTTCCAGGCTTATTTTTTCCGGCTTGCTAACGCGCGATAAAGACCAAAAATTAATTCCGGATTTGGCTGAACAATACCAAATGTCCGAAGACCAGAAAACTTACACTTTTTTTCTTAGAAAAGACGCGAAATGGCATAATGGAGAAAAATTTAGCGCCGATGATGTGATTTTTACCATTGAAACAATCCAAAATAATGAATTCAAATCCCCTCTTTATTCCAGTTTTAAAGGCGTGAAATGCGAGAAAGTTGATGATGAACAGGTAAAGTTTATTTTAAACGAGCCTTACGCGCCGTTTCTCTCGCTTCTGACTTTAGGCATTATTCCCAAGCATCTCTGGCGAGATTTTACGCCAACGCAATTTTATTTAGCCGAATATAATTTAAAGCCTATCGGCACCGGCCCTTTTAAATTCAAATCTTTGGTTAAAGAAAAAAACGGGGTAATCAAAACTTATATCCTTAAAAGAAATGATAAGTTTTACAGAGAAAGCGCTTTTTTGGAAAAGTTTAATTTTAAGTTTTATTTTAGCTATAATGAAGCCATTAGAGCTTTTAAAAATAAGAATGCCAATGGTTTGGCTGCGGCGAGCGAGGCTTTAAGCAAAGAAACATTTAATTATAAAAATTTTGACCTTCATTCCCTCCATTTATCGCAATATAGCGCTATTTTCTTTAATCAATCAAACAACCAGTTTTTAAAAGAGAAAAACATCAGGCAGGCTTTATCTTACGCTATAGATAAAGAAAGGATAATCAAAGAAGTGCTGGCGGAAAGAGGAGAAATAATTGACGGGCCTATTCTGCGGGGCGGTTTAGGATATAATTCAGAGATAAAGAAATACAGGATAGATTTAGATAAAGCAAATCAACTTTTAAATGATTTGGGATGGATTTTTGAAGAATCCACTGCCGCCGAGCAGGAGTCGGAAGGAGCGGTTAAATTTAGAAAAAAAGGAGATGAAGAATTAAAAATCATTTTAACTACCGTGGAAAAAGAAGCGGGCAATAAAACCGCGGAAATTATAAAAGAAAGCTGGGAAAAAATCGGCGTTAAAACCGAATTGCAGCTTATTCCCAAAGAAATTATTTTAAAAGAAATTATCAAGCCCAGGAATTACCAAGCTTTGCTGTATGGCGTAATTTTAGGGCCTGATGTCGACCCTTATCTTTTATGGCATTCTTCGCAAATTTCGGAATTTGGTCTGAATTTAGCTAATTTTTCCGATAAAGAGGCAGACCAAGTTTTAGAAGACGGAAGAAAAATTTTTAACCCGGATACCCGCCATTTAAAATATCAGCATTTTCAAAATATTATGCTTGAGCAGATGCCCGCCATATTTTTATATTCGTCTTTTTATAACTATTTAATTGATAAAAAAATAAAAGGATTTGATTTGGAGAATATTTCCTTGCCTTCGGATAGATTTATTGATGTTGAAAAATGGTATATAAAAACAAGAAGAGGGTTCTAAATATATTGAGATGGTTGCAAAACTCATTTCTGCTGCAATTTTATCTTTTCGGCTGCGACTTCGTTAGCCAGCGTAAAAAGATTTTCACCGTCGCTTTGCTACGTTTCAAATCTTTTTACTTGTCTTCCTTGTCTCGCCAGAAAATCTAAATTGTTTTATTGTTACATTGATTTTTAATTTCAATTTAACAATTTGGCAATGAAACAATTTAACAATTTTCTATTTGCCGAAGTGGTGAAATTGGCAAACACGCGCGGTTCAGAGCCGCGTGCCGCAAGGCTTGTGGGTTCAAGTCCCACCTTCGGCACCATCCTTCGCCCTCGTCGTTTCATTCCTCGGGCTACGGATGGCAAGCCATCTTATTAAACGATAAAAATAAACTCAAATAGAAGCGAAGGATGTTCCCTGTAGCTCTGTTAAGAGCGAAGGAGGGCGAGGCATTAACAATTTATAAACTAAACTTTAAAAACAAAATTTATGCAAAAAAATTATTACAAGAAACCCCACCTCGCGAGTGGTCTCCCAAAGAGTGAAAAATTAAAAATCATTCCCTTGGGAGGAATGGAAGAAGTAGGCCGCAATATGATGCTGATTGAATATGGCAATGACATCGTGATTATTGATATGGGCCTGCAATTTCCGGAAGAAGATATGCCAGGAATAGATTTTATTATTCCCGATATTTCTTATTTAAGAGACAAGCTTAACAAAATCAGAGGCGTTATTATTACGCACGGCCATTATGACCATATCGGCGCTATTCCTTATTTGGCTTCACAGCTTGGCAATCCGATTATTTTCGGCACCCAGCTTACCTTGGCTTTAATTAGAAAGAGGCAGGATGAATTCAAAGATAAGCCAAATTTAAATTTACAAGTCATTACTCACAAGGACAGGATAAAATTAGGCTGTTTTGAAATAGAATTTTTCAGAGTAAGCCATAACATACCTGATTGCGTCGGCGTGATAGTCCATACTCCCGAAGGCATTATAATTCACACCGGAGATTTTAAGATTGACCTCAACCCGGCTGATGGCATGTTGCCGGATTTAGCTAAAATGGCTAACTTGGGCGAACAAAACGTTCTCGCTCTTTTGGCTGATTCCACCAATGCTAATCAAAAAGGCCATCAATTTAGCGAAAAAGAAATTGGGGATAACTTAGAACAAATTCTTGCCAAGGCCAAGGGAAGAATTATTATCGCCACTTTTTCTTCTTTATTAAGCCGTCTTCAACAGGTTTTTTGGATGGCTGAAAAATTAGGCAGAAAAGTCGCGATAGAAGGATATAGCATGAAAATTAATGTGGAAACAGCTTCTCAGTTAGGTTATATCAAAGTAAAAAGAGGAACAATAATCGGATTGGCCGAAGCATTGAGATTGCCTAAAGATAAAATTATTATTGCTTGCACCGGAGCTCAAGGAGAAGACCGGGCGGTTTTAATGAGAATCGCCAATGAGGAGCATCGGCAGATAAGAATAGAATCCGGCGACACAGTGATTTTTTCTTCTTCGGTCGTGCCGGGCAATGAAAGAACAGTGCAAAAATTAAAAGACAGTCTTTATAGAAAAGGCGCGGAAGTAGTCCATTATCAGATGGTGGATATTCACGCCGGCGGCCACGCGAAGCAAGAAGATTTAAAATTAACACTTCGCTTGATTAATCCAAGGTATTTAATGCCCATTGAAGGCAATACCTCATTGTTAAGGGCGCACGCCAAGGTAGCTGAAGAAATTGGTTTTGACCCAAGAAATATTTTATTAGTGGAAAATGGCCAGGTGGTGGAATTTAGCCGAAGTAAGGCTAAAATTACGGATAAAAAAGTGCCTACTGATTATATAATGGTTGACGGTTTGGGAGTGGGAGATGTGAGTAATATTGTTTTAAGAGATAGGCGGGTAATGTCCCAAGACGGCATGATCGTGATAATTGCCACGGTAGATAATAAAACCGGTAATTTGGTGACTAGTCCGGATATTATTTCACGAGGCTTTGTCTATATGCGTGAAAGCAAAGAATTGATTGAACAGGCGAGGAGTAGAGTCAGAAAACTTTTACATGACCACAATCCTAATTCCCAGGCGAATGAAACTTATTTGAAAAATAAAATAAGAGATGAAATCGGGCAATTTTTATTTAAAAAAACACAGCGCCGGCCAATGGTTATTCCGGTAATCATTGGGGTTTAACGGATATAAGACTTTCGCCTTTGGCTGTCATCCTGAATTTATTTCAGGATCTATAACTTTCTTTAATCTTGTAATAACAGACTCTGAAACAAGTTCAGAATGACAAAAGTGCGTTTTTTCATTAAACGCGAAAGTCCTAAAAGTAATATTAATTTTATGAATCAAAGACTTTTTTCCGCGGTCGCGCCTTCGGGAATAATCCATCTCGGCAATTATTTGGGAGCGATAAAACAATGGGTAGAATTGCAAAATGATTATGATTGCGTTTTTTCTATTGCTGATTACCATGCGATGACGATTTTTCAGCCACCCCAAGAATTCCGCGAGAAAATTTTGGAAATGGCGGCTATTTATTTAGCCGCCGGCATTGACCCGAAGAAGTCTATTATTTTTATCCAATCCAATATTTCGGCGCACGCTGAATTGACATGGATTTTAAATACCTTGGTTAAAGTTTCCGAACTTGAAAGAATGACCCAGTTTAAAGATAAAGCGAAAAGATTTTCCCAGAATATAAACATGGGGCTTTTTGACTACCCGGTTTTAATGGCCGCGGATATTTTGCTTTATAAAACCAAAGTGGTGCCGGTCGGCGAAGACCAAAAACAGCATTTGGAATTATGCCGAACTTTAGCCCAACGTTTTAATAAAGTTTACGGTCAGACATTTATAATTCCAAAAACCATCATCAGGAAAGAAGGAGCGAGAATTATGGGGCTTGATGATCCGGCGAAAAAGATGTCAAAAAGCGCGGTTAATCCTTATAACTACATCACCCTAACCGATTCCTCGGATTTAATTAAAGAAAAAATAAAAAAAGCCGTGACTGATTCCGGCAAAGAAATAATTTTTAATCTGAAAGAAAAACCGGCTCTTTCCAATCTTTTGACAATTTATTCCCTTTTGTCCAATAAACCGATTAAAGAAATTGTTAAAAATTATCAAGGCAAGGGATACAGCCAATTTAAAACTGATTTAGCCGAAGTAATCATTAATTTTTTAAAGCCGTTTCAGGAAAGATTTGAAAATTTTAATAAAGACCAAAATTATCTTAAAAAAGTTTTAAACGAGGGCGCTCAAAAAGCGCGGGAAATAGCCGAAAAAACTTTAGAAGAGGTAAAAGAAAAAATCGGCTTGATTTAGTTTTTAATAAATTTTTTTAGATAAATTATTTTTTCTTCCATTAATTTTTTGTCTTTTGCTTCCAGAGTAAGTCTCAGGATATTTTCAGTATTAGACGTTCTTAAATTAAACCACCAATCTTCAAATTCGCAGGTTAGCCCGTCTAAAAATGACTTTTTGCTTTCTTTAAAATATTTTTTTATCTCATTTATTTTTTTTTCCTTGTTTCTGATTTTAAAATTAATCTCGCCGCTATGGCAATATTTTTTAAACGGCTTTATTAATTCCCTTAAAGTCTTTTTTTCTTTTTTAATAATTTCCAAAACTTTTAAAAGAACCAAATCAGGGCATTCGCAGAAATAAAAATCTTTGAAGTAATAATGTCCGCTTATTTCTCCGCCGAAAATAGCTTTTTCTTCTACCATTTTTTTCTTTAAAAAATAATGGCCGATTTTAGAAACTATCGGCTTGCCGCCCGCTTTTTCTATTTCTTCCCTGACTATTTTTGAAGAATTGGAAGTAATAACTATTTTTTCGCCTTTATTATTTTTTAAAATATATTTTGCCAAAAGAGCGGTAATTAAATCTCCCGGTATTTTTTCTTTTTTTTCGTCAAAAAACATAATTCTGTCTTTATCCGTATCATATTTTATCGCGAATTTAATTTTTTTCGCCATTTCATTCAATTCGGCCATCGGAGTTTTTATCAGAGAAATTTTTTTTTGGCAATAATTATCAAAAGCATTTTCTTTAATTATATTTCCTTTCTTTTTTAATGATTTGAAATTTTCTTTTTCTATCAGTTTTTTTATTTTTATTCTTTGTTTGATGTCCAGAGACATTGATTTATTGTCAACCATTTTAAATCCATTGTATTGATTGGTTAAATGGGAAGCGGTAATCATCACGCCGGCGTCGGCAGGACGGTGTTCAGCTACGGCAAAGTAAAAGATTGGCGTGCTTATTTTTCCTATGTCAATCACCTCAGCTCCATAGTCAATAACGCCGCGGCTTAAAGCTTTAAATAAAATTTTGGAAGAGGCTCGCTTGTCTCCGCCAATGACGATTGTTTTGGCTTTTGATATTTTTACAATTGCTTTGCCTAATAAATAAGCGAATTTTTCATTGACTTCTTGAGGGTATAATCCTCTAATGTCATTAGTTTGGAAAATTTTCGGATTGATTTTCATAACTATTAAATGTTAGCATTTTTGGCGATTATCGCCAAGTTATAATTTTTATATTTTTTTATAATTTTAAAACCCGCTTTTTTGACTAATCGGGACATTTCTTTTAAAGTAAAGGCATGGTAATAGCGCTGGATTATGGGGCTGTTTTTTAATTTCCAAGGGATAAAAACATCACCTTTGTCCAAGTTATTTTTTTTAAAGCCAAAAAGCAAATGCCAGAGCTTGTATTTTAAAATTAATTTTGGCTGCCATAAATTCCAGGAAGTAATGACTAAAATCCCGTTGTTTTTTAAAATTCTTTTCATTTCTTTTAAAGCTTTTAACCTCAATTCGTCAGAAGGTATTTGATGCAACATGGCGATAGAAAAAATCGTGTTAAATTCTTGATTCTGAAAAGGCAGATTCAAAACATCGGCAACGACGAATTTTACTTGAGGATTTTTCTTTTTAGCCAGATTAATTAAACCCTGGCAATTGTCGTCGGCGCCAAGATAATCTATCTTTTGATTTTCAAAAAATTTATACAATCTGCCGTTGCCGCACCCCAAATCAAGAATTTTATCCTCATTTTTTATGTAGTTTAAAAAAATTTTAAATTCTTCCCATGGCCTGGCGCGGGTATCAGAAAATTCTTGAGCGGTAATTTCATAGTCTTGTTTAACTTTTTTGAGCAAGTTTTCAGCTGTTTTTAAATCCATATGGAAAAAATTATAAAAAAAATAATAAAGCTTGATCCGAAAGATATTAATGAATTAGCTTTGATAAAAAGAAAATTAGCTAAAAGTTTTAATATTTCTTTACCCCCACACTTAATTGGCACAGGTGCCTCTGGCGCCAAATTAACGAAGTTAGCGCCAATTAGGTGTGGGGGTTTATTGCCTAATATAAAGCTTTTAGCCGCTTATCGGCAACTTTTAAAAAACAAGAAAATTAAAAGAAATTTAAAATTGGAAACTTTGTTTAAAAAAAGGGCAGTCAGAACTTTGTCCGGCGTTGCCGTAATCGCGGTTTTAACCAAGCCGTATCCTTGCCCTGGCAAATGCTTTTATTGCCCTTCGGAAAAAAAGATGCCCAAAAGTTATCTTTCCAACGAGCCGGCGGTAATGCGCGCCATTCTTTGCGAATTTGACCCTTATAAACAGGTAAAAACAAGATTGGATTCTTTGGAAATTACCGGCCATCTGACTGATAAAGTAGAATTGATTATCATGGGCGGGGCCTGGACTTGTTTGCCGGGAAAATACCAGACTTGGTTTGTTAAGCGCTGCTTTGACGCCTTGAATAATAAAACATTTAAAACATTGCCGCAAGCTCAAAATTTTAATGAAAAAGCCAAACATCGGTGCGTTAGTTTAACTTTGGAAACCAGGCCTGATTATATCAATGAACAAGAAATCAAAAGAATGCGCCAATTGGGATGCACAAAAGTTGAAATAGGCGCGCAAACTTTGGATGATTCTATTTTACAATTAAATCAAAGAGGGCACAACGCCGAAGAAATTATCAGGGCGACAAAAATTTTGAAAGACGCCGGCTTTAAAGTTTGTTATCATATGATGCCTAATTTGCCTGGCTCTGATTTAAAAAAAGATTTAGAAACGTTTAAAAAATTATTCAACGATTCTGATTTCAGGCCTGATTATTTAAAAATTTATCCCTGCGTCGTCACTAAAAATTCTCCGCTTTATAAAGCGTGGAAGCAAGGAGAATACAAACCGTATTCGGAAAAATCACTTTTGGAACTTTTGATAAAAATAAAAAAAATCATCCCTCCTTACGTCAGAGTGAGCCGCTTAATCAGGGATATTCCTTCAAATAGCATAGAAGCGGGCAATAAAGTTTCCAATTTAAGGGAATTAATCCAGAAAGAAATGAATAAAAGAGGGGAAAGATGCCGGTGTATCAGATGCCGGGAAATTAAAAATTTAAAATTTCAAAATTCAAATTTAAAATTGAAAATTTTGTCTTATCCCGCTTCAAAAGGAAGAGAATATTTTTTGTCTTTTGAAGATGTAAAAAATGATAAATTAATCGCTTTTTTAAGATTGCGTTTATCCGATGATAATTCTGAAATTTTAAAATTATTGCCGGAATTAAGCGGCGCGGCCATGGTCAGGGAAATTCATACTTACGGATTGCAAGTTCCGATTGACAAAAAAAATAAATCCGCGGCCCAGCATTTCGGCTTTGGCAAAAAATTAATGCGAGAGGCGGAAAAAATCGCTAAAAAACAAAGCTTTAAAAAAATGGCCGTTATTTCTGGCATCGGCGCCAGAGAGTATTACCAAAAGTTAGGCTACAAATTAGAAGGGACTTATATGGTGAAATCTTTTTCACGCATCAATTCAATCAACTGCCCCAGCATTCCATAGTGATTGGGTTGATGGGTGAATTTTTCCTTAAAACCCAGTTTTCTCATCTCTTTTTTCACATAATTTTCTTTATGGAATTTTATGTCTTGAAAGCCTGTAATTACTCCTTTTTTTAATTTGCTTACCATGCCATAAGGATAATCTACGGGCGCGGCATTGTTATTGGCTTGCAAAAAGAATATTTTCGGGAAAGAGCTGAAAGAAGCTATTTCATAACCTTTGGAATGGACTTTTTTAGAAAATGTTTCTAAAAATGTATTTAAGTATGTTTCTGCGTAATACACGGATTCCCCGATTAGTTGTCCTTTTTCAACCCCATTCAAAACAGCATCCCAAACTTCTTTCAATGGCATTGACCTCCTTATCTTTTCCGCTTGATATTTTTTGTTTAATTTCTCAAATTTTTCCAATTTTCCGAATTTTTCTGCCAAATATTGGTAAATATGCGGCCCCTTGGGGAAGAAAATTTTTTCCGACCTTAAAATCAAGAGTTTTTTAACCATTTAAACTATCTCCTTTTTTAATTTTCACATCTTCCATTAAATCAAATCCCATAAAAATTTTTTTTCTATAAAAAATTTGACATAAGCAATCATCAGCCAAACTTTTACATCTATTTCTACGCCAGATTTTTTATAGAATATTTTTTTTAAAGCATCGTTCGCTTCTCCTATAGGCAATTTCAAAATTTCCATATCATCTTCAGCCACGTCGCTGCTTTTTTTCCGCCCTACAAATTTTAAATCAGCGGCTAAGAAATAACTCAAAGTATTTTCTACAGAGCCTGGAGCAAAAGGTCCTTCCGGGCAAAGGCGATTAAACTTGCCTGCTTGATAGCCGGTTTCTTCTATTAATTCCCTTTGCGCGGCTTGCACCAAAGATTCATTATCGCCTGCCTTGCCTGCCGGAAATTCAATTACATATTTATTTCTTGTGCCGCGGAATTGCTTTACCAAAACAAATTCTTTTTCCGGGGTTATGGGAATGACGCTTACAACTTTACTGTCTTTGCTTTTTATTCTTAAGTATTCCCATTTTATTTTTTCTCCTTTCGGCGTGATAAATTTCGCAATCCATACTTCTGAAAAATCTCCCTCCCAAACTTTCTTTTTTCCTTCATCAATCCATTTACCCATCTTAATCCTCCTTTTTTAATGGGTTAAATTTTCAAAAAACAATTTTATTAAAAATAATACAAAAAAGTTATTTTGTCAATCAAAAAGATTGACTAATAGGTAAAAAATTGTTAAATTAAGATATGCTTTTTAGACTTTTAAAAAAGTTGGAAATGGATTAAAATTAAAAAATGCCCTCATAGTTCAATGGATAGAACACTAGCCTTCTAAGCTGGATATGTAGGTCCGATTCCTACTGAGGGCACCAGTTAAAATGATTTTATGGTGAGCGTAGTGTAATGGTTAGCACAAGAACCTGTGGAGTTCTTAGCGGGGGTTCGAATCCCCTCGCTCACCCCAAAAGGATACTTTGAGATGGTTACAAAACTCATTTCTGCTGCAATTTTATCTTTTCAGCTGCGACTTCGTCAGCCAGCGTAAAAAGATTTTCACCGTAGCTTTGCTACGTTTACTTGTCTTCCTTGTCTCGCCCGAAAATCTAAAATTTCGCCACGAAAGAGTTTTGTAACCAGCTCTTTCTGTTTTTAGAAGGTATTTTTTATTCACGAATGATATAATTAAGCTATGAAAATTAATAATCAAAAATTTGACGTCGCGGTTGTCGGCGGCGGGCCGGCGGGGATGATGGCGGCGATCGCCGCCGCCGAAAAAGGATTAAAAACCGTTTTGATTGAGAAAAACAAAGAGCTCGGCAAAAAATTATTAATTACCGGCAAAGGCCGATGCAATATCACCAATGCCGGCGATGACATCAAGGTTTTTATAGATTTATTCGGTAAAAACGGAAAATTTCTTTTTTCCGCCATTAATAATTTCAACAACAATGATGTCGTGAATTTTTTCAACCAGCAAGGGCTGAAAACAAAAATTGAACGCGGCAACAGAGTATTTCCGGTTTCTGATAATTCCTCGGAGGTTTTATCGGTTTTAATTAATCAGCTGAAAAAATATTCCGTCACTGTTTTAAAAAATATTCCCGCAAAAGAGCTTGTCGTAAATAAAAACAGGATTGAAAAAATTAAATTATCAAAAGGCGAAATATCCGCCAATAAATATATAATCTGCACCGGCGGCCTTGCCCATCCTCAAACCGGTTCCACGGGAGACGGATTTGAGTGGGCAAAAAAATTGGGCCATAAAATAATCGCGCCAAGGCCTTCCCTGTCGCCAATCTTGGTAAAAGAAAAATGGGTTAAAGAATTAGAAGGGCTTAGTTTAAAAAATGTTTTAATCAGCGCTTATCAGAATAATAAAAAGAAAAACCAGAGAATGGGCGAGGCCTTGTTTACGTCAAACGGGATGAGCGGGCCGATTATTTTGGATATGAGCAAAAACATTGAAATTTTGCTCGGTGCCGGCAAGGTTGAATTAAAAATTGATTTTAAGCCGGCCTTGGATTATAAAACTTTGGATAAAAGAATTCAAAGAGATTTTGAAAAAAATAAAAATAAGATATTTAAAAATAGTTTAAATGAATTGCTGCCAAAAAAATTAATTCCGGTTGTCATTAAGCTTTCCGGCATAGATGAAAATAAAAAATCAGCAGAAATAAAAAAAGAAGAAAGAAAAAGGCTTGTCGGATTATTAAAGGATTTTAAACTTGAAGTGAGAGGAATTGAAAATTTCAGCAAGGCGATTATTACTGCTGGCGGAATTAATCTTGCCGAAGTTGACCCCAAGACAATGAAATCTAAAATTATAGATAATTTATATTTTGCCGGCGAAATTTTGGATTTAGACGGCCCGACCGGGGGATATAATCTGCAAATGTGTTGGAGTACCGGCTATACTGCCGGAAAAAACATTTAAAAATTTATCATCTGCCATTGACATAAAGCTAATTATATGGTAAATAGTTACTTATGAAAAAAACTATTTATTTTCAAATTTTTTCTTTGGTTTTTGCTTTTATCTTCTTAGGGATAACCTCAGGTAAGGCAAGTTATTACCTTAAAGATTCGGAATTGCTAAAGCCGCTTGTTCCGCAAGCCACGCTTAAGCTTAGCTATAATGACGGCATCGTTTGTTTTATTAATAATCAATTAGTTATTAATGCCTTGGAAGAAGACCATAATAGCAAGTATTGGAACAGAGAACTTGATGTTTATAAATATTTAAAAATCGGGCTCAATTTGATTGCTTGCCGCGTTTCTAACGGCGACGGCAATAAAGGCAAATCAAATGGTAAATTTGACGCTGAATTAATAATCAATGGAGAAGAGATTATTACTCGCGGCGACAATTCTAATTGTTACAAAGGAGCCATTTGGCGCTATTATGGGAAAGCGGAATCAAGATTTCATCCGCCCAAAGAAAAAGACGGTGACTATTGGTATCGCGCGGGTTATAGCGATTCCAGCTGGAATTTCGGCTATCCTCCTTTTGGCGAAGAAGGTTCTAAAAAAAATTGCACCGAAGGAATTTTAAGCAAAGCGCCGGATGATGCTTGGTTTAGAAAATGGTTTGATGTTATTGATTTAAATGTTTATAAAATCGACCCACAAGAATCAGTTGTTTCTCAGCTGATATATCCCGCGCCAGCTTTGATTAGATTGGGAGAAAATTCGCAAGTGGATATGTCTATAGTTTATATTACTAAATCTCTAAGACCGGTGATAACCGGTTTGGTGAAATACGATAGCAGGGTAAAAATATATATTGACAATAAATATGTTAATTTAGCGAAAATTCAGAACGGAGAAAAATCCGGTACAGCAAATTTTTATTATTATCCTTATTTAAAAAAAGGGAAACATACTTATTTTGCCGTCGCGCAAAATAAAACTACCGGCGCCACTTCTTTTCCTTCCAAATTAATTACTTTTGAAATTAAATAAATTCATCTAATTCGCGAATAAAAAATCTCCAATATAAGGAGATTTTTTATTTTTATTGATAATGGTTATTTTATAATCGCGTCAATGATGCCGTATTTTTTAGCTTCTTCAGCATTGATAAAAAAATCTCGGTCGGTATCTTTTTCAATTTTTGCTAAATTTTGTCCCGTGTGTTTGACTAAAATTTGATTAATTTTATCGCGAAGTTTTAAGATGTATTCAGCCCTGATTTTAATATCAGTTGCCTGGCCCTCGGCGCCGCCCATAACCTGGTGGAGCATAATGTCGGCGTTGGGCAGGGCGAACCTTTTCCCTTTTTTGCCGGCGCTTAATAAAACCGCGCCCATGCTTGCCGCCAAACCGACGCAAATAGTGGAAACATCAGGTTTGATGTATTGCATCGTGTCATAAATAGCCATTCCGGACGTAACGCTGCCGCCGGGAGTATTGATATAAATTTGGATTTCTTTATCCTTGTTTTCGCTGGCTAAAAACAAAAGCTGGGCAATGACCGTATTGGCAACGGCGTCATTGATGTCATCGCCTAAAAAAATAATTCTTTCTTTTAAAAGGCGGGAGTAGATGTCGTAAGCTCTTTCCCCATAAGATGATTTTTCTATCACCGTGGGAATCAAGTATTGATTTTTTGGTTCTTTGTGGCTTTTTTCCATAGTTTTTTTATTATATTTTATAATAATAAATTATTTTAAATTAGTAAACTCCGTTTCTAATTTTTGGTCGATTTTATTCAGAAGTTCGTCAATTTTTTCAGCTTCTTTTTCCGTGTCATCTATTTCAAAATTGATTTTAGGCAAAGGATGCGTCGTTAATTTTTTATTCAGTAAAAATTGTATTTTCCCTTTATTTTTTTTTAAATTTTGCAAAATCTTTTTCTTTTTTTCAAAAGGAAATATACTGAGCCAAATTTTGACTTCTCTTAAATCAGGAGTAGTTTCCGCCCTAATGACCGTCAGCATGCTTCCGTCCGGTATTTCCAGCTCTTTAGCTAAAATTTTGCTTATTTCCTGTTGAATTAATGAATTAATTCTTAAGATGCGTTGAGACATATTATAATTCTAATTCTAATTTTCTTTCTTTTATTTTTTCTTTATATCCTTCCAAAGTATCGCCCGTTTGGATATCGTTAAATTTTTCAATTTTCATTCCGCATTCCTGGCTTTCTTTTACTTCAGAAACTTCTATTTTATTTGATTGAAGCTGCGCTAAGAATCCTTCCCCTATTTCTTTATTATCTCTTATTATTTTTACTTTCGTTTTTTTCTCTATTTTTCCTTCTTTTACCCGGCCGCCGATAACTATGTAATTGCTTTCTTTTCTAAAAATCGCCAAAACTTCTAATTTTCCGGTTGTTATTTTCAAAATTTCCGGTTTTAATAATTTAGTTAATTCTTCATTGACCCAATCTATTAAATCATAAACTATTTTAAATGTTTTAATATCCAAATTTTTTTCTTGGGCAATTTTTTCCGCCCCCGCGCTAATCGCGATATTAAATCCTAAGATTTTTCCTTGGGAAGCGTCGGCTTCTAAGGCGTCAATCGCCGTAACATTGCCTAAGCCATATTTAATTATTTTAACTTCCACTTCAGCGTTTTTGATTTTATTCAAGCTTTCTAAAATTGCTTCCTGGCTGCCCAAAGCATCTGATTTCAGAATCAATTTAAGAACATTTTTTTCATTTTTTGCGTCCATTGTTCTTGTTTCTTTTTTGTAATTTTCAGGCAATTCTTTGATTCTTTTCTTGAGCAGTTTTTTGTCTCTGATAACTTCTAAAATATCTCCCACTTGCGGCATCCCTTTAAGCCCCAAAATTTTAGCCGGCATGCCAGGCGGAACTTCTTTGATATTATGGTTTTGCCAATCTTTTAAAGCTTTTATTTTTCCATAAATTTTATTAATAAGAATTTGGTCGCTGATTTTTAAAGTGCCGGTATGGATTAAAGCCGTGGCTATCGGCCCTTCGCCTTTATCCAAGTGAGCTTCAATAATAGTGCCGATTGCTTCTCTTTCTAGATTGGCTAAAAATTTTTCTTTCTCCATATCAGCCACTAATAAAATTAAATCCAAAAGATCATCTATTCCTTGTTTAGTTATCGCGGAAATTGGCTGGCAAATAGTTTTTCCTCCCCAGTCTTCAGGAATTAAATTTAATTCCGACAATTCTTTTTTAATTCTTTCTATATCAGCTTCCGGCTTGTCAATTTTATTAATCGCCACGATGAAAGGAAGTTTTTCTTTTTCTATAATCCTGATTGATTCTATGGTTTGAGGCTGGACTTTGTCATCGGCGGCGACGACCAAGATGGCAATATCCGCCACTTTGCCGCCCCTGGCTCTCATCGCGTCAAAAGCTTCATGCCCCGGCGTATCTATAAAAGTAATCAATCTTCCCTTTTTTTCAACTTGATAGGCGCCAATATGCTGGGTTATCGCCCCCGCTTCTTTTCCGGCGACATTCGTTTCCCTGATACTGTCTAAAAGTTTTGTTTTTCCGTGGTCAATGTGGCCGACAACAACCACCACCGGCGGGCGGGGCTTTAATTTTGACCCTTCTTTTTCTTTAATCAATTCTTTTAAATCTATTTCTTCTTTTTTTTCCTCTTCTTCACCTTTCTCTATTTTGAGCCCCAAATCTTCGGCAATGATAGAAGCCGTAGTAAAATCCACTCTTTCGTTAATAGTGGCAATAATGTTATTTTTCATTAATTCGCTGATTATTTTAGTCACAGGTAAATTTAATTTATCAGCTAAATCATGGACGGTAATAAAATCAGGAATTAAAATTTTTTTACCCCCCATAGCTTTAACGGAGGAGGGCTCTTCTTCCAAAACTTCCTCCGTTTTTTCTTCCTTAATTTTTTCTTTTATTTCTTTCCATCTTTGAATGATTTTTTTCGCTACTCGGTCGTCAATTTGGATAGCCTTGTCGCCAATATCAAAACCCAGCTCTTTTATTCCTTGGAAGAACTCTTCTTTGGTGGTGTTTAGTTTTCTGATTATTCCAGTAACATTCATCTCGTTAAAATTAAAGTTTGAATTTTACTCCTTTTAGATGTTTAAACCGCGAAAATTACAAAGGAAGTATAATATAAACAATATCACCATTTTGCGCCTGCCGTCAATTATTTTTTTCGCTTAAAGGTGTTCAAGTCCACGAACATAATTGACACTTAATTAATTCTAATTTGTGAGGTTTTAAATTAATTTTTCGAGTTTGATCTTGATTTAATTTAGCGTCGAT